>JBARCC010000333.1:0-3788 GCA_049793635.1 Maribacter sp.
TATGAATTGGTGATGATTACCAATCAAGATGGTTTAGGAACCGATGTTTTCCCCGAAAATACCTTTTGGCCCGTACAAAACTTCATTCTTACGGCTTTTGAAAATGAAGGAGTGGTGTTTGACCGCATTTTTTTAGACCGTACTTTTCCACATGAGAATGCCAATACTAGAAAACCTGGTACGGGGCTGTTGACCGAATATTTCTCCGATACCTACGACCTCGAAAATTCATTTGTCATCGGAGATCGGCTGACCGATATGGAGCTGGCAAAGAACCTTGGAGCGAAAGGGATCTTCATAAATGATGAGACCCATTTGGGAACCGGGGAAATTACTGTGAAACGGGATGAACTAAGCAGGTTCATCGCCATTGAAACCAATGATTGGGAGCAGATTTACGAATTCCTGAAACTAAGCGATAGAACTGCCGAGACGCATAGAAAAACGAACGAAACCGATATTTTCATAAAATTGAACCTCGATGGTACCGGTAAAGGTACTATAAACACCGGACTGGCATTTTTTGACCATATGTTGGACCAATTGGCGCGACATGGCCAAATGGACCTAGACATAAGGGTCGATGGCGACTTGGAAGTGGATGAACACCATACCATTGAGGATACCGGAATCGCTTTAGGCGAAGTTTTTCATGCTGCATTGGGAAATAAACTGGGAATAGAGCGCTATGGGTTTTGTTTGCCAATGGATGATTGCCTTGCGCAAGCGGCAATTGATTTTGGCGGTCGCAACTGGTTAGTATGGGAAGCAGATTTTAAACGCGAAAAAGTAGGGGATATGCCCACCGAAATGTTTCATCACTTTTTTAAATCCTTCACCGATGGCGCGAAGGCAAATTTGAACATTAAAGCCGAGGGAACGAACGAACACCATAAAATAGAAGCCATTTTTAAGGCCTTTGCTAAAAGCATCAAAATGGCGGTGAAGCGGGATGTTGAAAAAATGGTTTTGCCAAGTACGAAAGGAGTTTTATAAGATTTGAATTACGAAATACAAAATTAGAATTTTAGAACTTCGTATTTCTAGTTTCATATTTCAAATGTAAAGAATGAAAATAGTCATTATCAATTACGGGGCGGGGAATATACAGAGCATTAAGTTCGCCATTAAGCGGTTGGGGTATGATGCGGTGTTGAGCCATGATGTCGCCGAAATCCAAAAGGCCGATAAAGTCATTTTTCCGGGTGTAGGGGAGGCGAGTAGTGCCATGAGCAAGTTGGTGGATAGTGGTTTGGACACCCTCATCCCAACCTTAAAGCAACCTGTACTGGGCATTTGTTTAGGAATGCAGTTGATGTGTAATTCCTCGGAAGAGGGAAAAACCAAGGGGTTGGGCATTTTCGACGTAGACGTAAAAAAGTTCAGTACAGCGGTAAAAGTCCCGCAAATAGGGTGGAATCAAATCTTCAATCTTAAATCGGATTTGTTCCAGAGTATCAACGAACAAGAACATATTTACCTGGTACATAGTTTTTATGCACCACGTTGTACCGAAACCATTGCAGAAGTGGAATATGAAACGGTATACAGTGCGGCTTTAAAAAAAAACAACTTTTACGGGACTCAGTTTCATCCCGAAAAGAGTAGTGGTGTGGGGGAGAAGATTCTTAAAAATTTTTTAGAGCTTTGATGGAGAACGGGTATTTTATTTCGACAGATAAGGACTTATTGAATATTTACGCCATTCAAAAGTGTTTAGCTACTTTATATTGGGCAAAGGGAAGAACTGTAGCCGATGTTGAAAAGACCATCAGAAATTCATATTGTTTCGGAATCTATTCGTCAAAAAATGAACAAATAGGGTTTGCAAGATTGGTAACAGACTATATCTATTTCGGATATTTAATGGATATCATCATCTTTGAAAAGTTTCAAGGAAATGGGTACGGTAAGGTTTTGGTAGAACACATGCTAAACGATGCTATGATCAAAAACCTAAAGACCCTTACCTTAAAAACGAAAGACGCACACAATCTTTATAAACGTTATGGTTTTGAGAACATTGGAGACTCCTTGTTGTGGATGAGTCTCGACAAACAACAATTAGAATAGTTATTGATCAACAGTTACCATATGTTATTATAAAAATAAGATGAAGATAATACCTGCAATTGATATCATAGACGGCAAATGCGTTCGCCTTTCGAAAGGGGATTACGAGACTAAAAAGATTTATAATGAAAATCCGTTAGAGGTTGCGAAAGAATTCGAGGCACACGGCATACGCTATTTGCACCTTGTGGATTTAGACGGGGCAAAGTCCAAACACATCGTCAACCAGAAAGTACTGGAGCAGATTGCTTCCAAAACCACATTAAAAATCGATTTTGGGGGCGGATTGAAGACGGATGCAGATTTACGTATCGCCTTCGAAAGTGGGGCCAGCCAAATTACGGGAGGGAGTATCGCCGTTAAAGATCCGGATACCTTCATTGGCTGGATAGAAAAATATGGTTCGGATAAGATTATTCTAGGAGCCGATGCCTTGGATGAAAAAGTGGCGGTATCTGGATGGCAAGAAGAATCGAATGAAGAATTAGTACCATTTATAACCTCCTATCGGTCTAAAGGCATACAATATGTAATTTGTACCGACATTAGTAAAGACGGTATGTTAGAGGGACCATCTTTCGATTTATATCAAAAAATCATCACCGCCTTTCCAAAGAAGTCCGGCGGAGCCGAAAAACCTTTGAAACTCATTGCATCTGGGGGAATATC
Source organism: Maribacter sp. (assembly GCA_049793635.1). Classification (GTDB taxonomy): domain Bacteria; phylum Bacteroidota; class Bacteroidia; order Flavobacteriales; family Flavobacteriaceae; genus Maribacter. The sequence continues at coordinate 2,743 of JBARCC010000333.1, forward strand.
GAATTTTGAAGAACTTCCCAAATTGGCAAAATTAGGTTGTGAAGGGACCATTATAGGTAAAGCGATTTATGAAAACCGAATTAGTTTAAAACAATTAGAGACTTATATTTTAAGCAATGGATAAAGAAGCACAGTTCATCGAGGAGCTGGTAAAAAATGCATTGTATCGACTTGACGAGAGTACACGTATGGTCAAGAAATGCCTTAGTGAAGTTTCCGAAGAGGAAGTTTGGCAAAAACCGAACGCCTCGCTCAATAGTATAGCGAATATAATGCTTCATTTGTGCGGTAACATTTCGCAATACATTAGTTCATCCTTAGGGGAGACAGAAGATGTCCGAATTCGTGATAATGAATTTACCACCACAAGTGGGATGACAAAAGCTGAATTGCTAAAAAAACTGGAAGATACGGTCGACACCGCTAAACGGGTCATTTTTGATGCGAAGCCCGTTCAACTCCTAAAAATGCGGCAAGTACAAGGGTTCACCTTTTCGGGTGTTGGGGTGGTTTTACATGCCGTTGAACATTATTCCTATCATACAGGACAAATCGCGTTTTGGGTAAAGCAATTGAGAAATAAAGATTTGGGTTTTTATGATGATTTTGATTTAAATGTGAAAAATGAATAGGAGGTACGAAATTAAAAGTACAAGGTTTGAGGTAAACGTTTTTATGTCAAAATTAAATATGCAAGATTTAAAATCTAGAACCAAAGAGTTTGCTGTTGACCGTTGGCGGTTTTGTGCAAAGCTTCAAATTCTCGCAAGTATGATGCTTGATCTAGGCAGCTCATTAGGTGCTCGAGTTATGTTGGTGCGAGCTATAGTGCTTTTCAAAGGGCAAAGTCAACTGTAGATTTTATCAATAAACTTAAAATTGTAAAGGAAGAAGTTAATGAGTTGGGGTATTGACTAGAATTATTTTTAGAAGTTCTGCCAGAATATGAACCAAAATAATTGTGTTAAAGAAAGAAGCGTCAGAATGACTGGCGATTACCGTATCATCGATATAAACCGTAAGAAAAAATAGATAATGAAAAATCC
>JBARCC010000334.1:0-2026 GCA_049793635.1 Maribacter sp.
CATCTTCAAAAATTATTCTTAACATTGAGAACGATGAATTCTCGATCAACGGAAACCGTATCGAATTCCCCGTAGATTGGCATGAACTTAAATCGTGTTTTGGTGAACCTACTGATATCAAAAGAAATGGCGTTTATTGGAAGGAACTAGGTATTAGTACGAATCCTCATGGAAATGGACAAACCAACCACATATCACTACATGTAGACTATAACCCAATGGAAACCTATTCCAAATCTGAGCAAAAGCCCTTTTTTAAAGGTAAAATAATTGTAGACGGGATTGAAATCAATAAAAAGCATTTTAAAAACATCACCCTGCGGAAGTATGAGGTAAAGCATTTTACCTATACCGGCAAAAAAAGTCCTTGTTTAATTAGTATTTCATACAATCGGGTATTTGACAAACGTTTTATAAAACCTAAACTAACAAAAGACAAATACACAATTCGGGAATTAGATGAAGAACACCTTGAGTTTATCGATTTTGGTTTTAAATTATCCGTGATTCAAGAACTGATGTATACCAAAGAACTCTTAGAACCTAAATTTGACGTATCCGAATTTGTAGAATGGTATGACAAAAGAAACATCGATATAGAACAGGAAGGATACGCTCCAATCCCAGAAGTCACCCAATATTTTAAGGACTTGCCTGTCCCTAAAAAATTAGCGCGCGAAATAACGGAGATTCATCAAGATGGCGGAAATGCTATTTATGTGCAACTTTTGCGATTCGGAGAAGGTTGGGAAGAATATTGGGACATAGCAAAGACTGAAGATGCAAAGCAGTTTCCAAATCTGGAAAAAGCTAGATTATGTTATGCAAAAGAGAATGTGATCGAAGAGTTGAATGCTATGGGAATCAATGCAAAACGAATATGATCAAATGGCTATGATACGGTATAGGAAATAGTCCAGTTCATGTTTACTAAAAGGATATGGTAACCTGTTGTGCATATGGGAAATCTTAGACGAATTCCCCATAGAACCAACAGATATATTCATCGAACCTATGCAAACGATGTTTTTTACAAATTGGATCTTCAATATAAACGGACCGAACTGAACATCACCGAACTGTTGATTACCGGTTGTGCAACAGATTTTTGCGTTGCAGCTTCGGCTCAATCTGCTTTGACCTAGGAATACAACGTAGTCGTCATAGCAGACGGTCACGCCACAGTCGACCGTATGCATTTGACCGCTTCAAAAGTCATTGATTATTACCATTGGGTATAGCAACATATGCTTCCTACCAGAGGGAAGGTTGAGGTGGTGACAAGTGAAACGTATTTGAAAGCGCTGGAATAAGAAAGCACCAACCTCAAATAAAAGGCCGCTAATTATCTTTAACCCATTGAATTTCATTACTTTATTTTATATTTTAATCATACATTAAGTTTTAGCACCAAAAATATGGACCCATTTTTACAGAAAATGATCGATAACATGCCCGAAAAAACGGGTAAATCCTTAAAAGAATGGAAAAGTGTTCTTGCGACGCAGTCATTCGCCAAACATTCCGAAGCAGTTAATTTTTTGAAAACTGTACACCAAGTCACCCATGGATTTGCCAATACCATCGTCTCTCTTTCTAAAGAAGAAAACTCGACATCAGCGGATCTAATTACACAACAATACCAAGGAAAAGAAGGTTTGATTCCCATTTATGAGTCGATTGTCGCTACAGTAAAAGAATTTGGTGAGGATGTGACCATTACCCCAAAAAAGACCAGCATCAGCCTTATCAGAAACAAACAGTTCGCTTTGATCAAGCCTGCTACCAAAACCAGGATAGATCTAGGTTTGAAATTAAAGGATAAAGACACTACGGAACGACTTCAAAATTCGGGACCTTTTGGTTCGATGTGCACCCATAGAGTGCAGTTGACCGATGCCAATCAAGTCGATACAGCATTGACAGTATGGCTCTTAGAAGCTTATAATCGAGCTGGGTAACACTCCAAAAAAAATCATGTGAAGCTACCCACCGAGTATGCTGGTATTCATCATGATATTCGGAA
>JBARCC010000335.1:0-6148 GCA_049793635.1 Maribacter sp.
TTCACCACTGCAGAACAGATCGAATTGAAGAAAAGGTATACCGAAAAGGATTTAAACGGAGTAGCGCACTTGAACTTTGCGGCCGGTGCACCACCCTTTCTCCGTGGACCCTATTCGACCATGTATGTGCAACGGCCGTGGACCATACGGCAATACGCCGGTTTTTCGACCGCTACGGAAAGTAATGCATTTTATAAAAAGAATTTAAAGGCCGGTCAAAAAGGACTCTCCGTCGCCTTCGATTTGCCTACGCATCGAGGGTATGATAGCGATCACGAACGGGTAACGGGTGATGTGGGAAAGGCAGGGGTCGCCATCGATACCGTAGAGGATATGAACATCTTGTTCGATAGTATTCCGTTGGACACGATGTCGGTTTCCATGACCATGAACGGTGCGGTATTGCCCATTATGGCCTTTTATATTGTAGCGGCAGAGGAGCAGGGGGTTGCATTAGACCAGTTGTCAGGTACGATTCAAAACGATATTCTAAAAGAATTCATGGTGCGTAATACATACATCTATCCGCCCAAACCTTCCATGCAATTGGTTGCCGATATTTTTGAGTATACCAGTAAGTTTATGCCGAAATTCAATAGCATCAGCATCTCGGGGTACCATATGCACGAGGCCGGGGCACCGGCACATCTCGAATTGGCCTATACCTTGGCCGATGGGCTAGAATATATTAGAACGGGGATAAAGGCTGGGCTCGATATCGATGAGTTTGCACCTCGACTTTCTTTTTTCTGGGGAATAGGGATGAACCACTTTATGGAAATCGCTAAAATGCGGGCTGCCAGAATGCTTTGGGCAAAAGTCGTCAAGGAGTTCAATCCAAAAAATGATAAATCGCTATTGTTGAGAACCCATTGCCAAACCAGTGGATGGAGCCTTACCGAGCAAGACCCCTTCAACAATGTGGCACGGACAACGATAGAGGCCGCTGCCGCGGTATTTGGGGGTACCCAAAGTTTGCATACCAATGCGTTGGACGAGGCCATTGCACTACCTACAGATTTTTCGGCGCGTATCGCCCGTGAAACACAAATCTACTTGCAGGAGGAAACCCATATCATGAAAACGGTTGATCCTTGGGCCGGAAGTTACTACGTAGAGCAACTGACCCATGAATTGGTGCAGAAAGCATGGGAACTTATGGAGGAAGTAGAAAACCTTGGAGGGATGACGAAGGCCATCGAGACCGGTATCCCAAAAACCCGTATCGAGGAAGCCGCTGCCAGAAAACAGGCGCGCATCGATAGTCTGCAAGATGTCATCGTAGGGGTTAACAAATATCGATTGACCAACGAAGACGAGCTACAGATTTTGGAAGTCGATAACCAGGAAGTACGAAGGCAGCAAGTTCATAGTCTACAAAAAATAAAAACTGAGCGAGAACCCCAAAAGGTAGAACGGTGTTTGAAGGCACTTACCAAGTTGGCGAAAAAAAAATTGGAAGGTAACGATACCGATGAAAATTTACTAGCTTTAGCGGTAAGCGCAGCACGTGAAAGGGCAACGCTGGGAGAAATCAGTAGTGCCTTGGAGGTGGCATTCGGTAGGCATAAAGCGGTTATAAATTCATTTACGGGGGTGTATTCAAGAGAAATCAAAGAGGATAAGAACTTTAAGAAAGCGCAGGAGCTAGCGGATGTATTTGCGGAGCAGGATGGGCGACGTCCACGGATCATGGTCGCTAAAATGGGACAGGACGGTCATGATCGGGGAGCAAAGGTCGTTGCCACTGGATATGCCGATCTGGGCTTCGATGTCGACATCGGTCCGCTATTCCAAACCCCAAAGGAAACCGCCAAGCAGGCGGTAGAAAACGACGTACATATTTTAGGGATTTCGTCCCTCGCTGGCGGGCATAAAACATTGGTACCCGAAGTCATTGCGGAACTTAAAAAATACGGTCGTGAAGATATCATGGTCATTGTGGGTGGGGTCGTTCCCAAACAAGATTATGCATTTTTAAAAGAAACCGGAGCCACTGCAGTCTTTGGCCCCGGCACTAAAATCAGTGAGGCTGCGATACAGATATTGGAGCTGCTTTTAAAGTAATTCTAGGTAATAATAGAAATCAAAAAGGCTAGACAATTCAATTGTCTCGCCTTTTTGATGTGTTATTGATTCTATGCGGTCGCGATTTCTACCTCACTTTTTCTATTTTTCATCCAAAAATATAGAATGGTAAAGAGTACAATCAAGATGGCAGGGAATAGTATCATAGTGCTTAATGTTTCTTGACCTGATTCAAGAATAACATTGTTGATCGATGAGGCTAAATTCTCTTCGGTAACGTTGATTAGAGACGCAGCTTCCCCTAAATTATCATTACTTTCAAAAATAGTTTTTGCTCTAGTAAAAGTTTCTCCCGTAATATTTAACGAAGATTTAGCTACGGTATTCATATCATTATCGATCCAACCACCTATAATCGGCTGAAAAATCGAGGACGAAAACATTCCTATAGCTCCAATTATCGACATGCCCAATGCACCCGTTCTAGGTGTTTTTGTGGCTGTCAATCCAATCATGTTTGGCCAAAAATAAGCAACGCCAAGTGCAAAGATTACAGCTGCTACATACGCCATTGCTCCCGTTTGGGTGCTAAATAAATAGATGCCTAAAGTGGCAAGAACCGCAGAGCCCAAAAGAACACCTGTTTGGTTGAATTTGGCTACCATGTTTCCTCCAAAGTATCTTGCAACCGCCATTAAACCTGCTGTCAATGCTAAAATTAAAGTCGGTTCTGCACCACTTTTAGAAAGTATTAGTCCAACCCATTGGTTAGGACCAAATTCTGAAATAGCGGTAAGGGCCATACATACTCCTATGAACAAGAATAAAGGTGTAAACATTCCTTTTAAATTTCCACCTAGCGTTGCAGCTTCTTCAATTTTTGCCTTAGGCCAAGTTTGACCGTAGAATAAATACGCATAAATTACAGCTGGGATCAATAGTAACCATACTTGACTTTGACCCATAATTCCAAAATCTGTCATAAAACCGGATAGCAGGCTACCTACAGCAATACCACCGGGAAACCACATGTGAAAACGGTTCAACATCGTACTCATTCTAGTTCCCTTATACGCATCTGCTATCATTGGGTTGCATGCAGCTTCCGTACAACCGTTGCCTAGGCCTATCAGTAGGTTGGCCACTAATAGCCCTATATAACTTTCTGAAAAAATTAGAAGTAAGATGCCAACTGCATGTGCAACAAAAGCAAATTGCATAATGGCTTTTCCGCCCACCTTATGGTATATTAATCCACCGATGACCATCGCTATAGGAAAGCCTAGGAACCACATAGAGGTGATTAAACCTGCCTGACTGGCCGTTAATTCCAATTCGGTTTTTAATTGATCTAATATCCCGGCGGCAATAGCGAATGAAAATGCAGTAGTAATAAGCGCAAAACAGCTTGCATAAAAAAGTCTGTTCGCATTTACATTAGAAGTTGCTGTTGAACTTTCCATAGGGTATTGATTTAAGTATTGTCGGTTGAATTGCTAAACTAATAAAAAGGAAATAATATTAGTCCTTTTTTGGCAAAATGACATATTAAAGACGATAGAATGTCCAAATCTTACTGATATTCATATATTGAACTTATTTTTGAGGGTTCAACGTCGTTTACGATGTTGTGTTTATGAGCGGTAATCAAATTATTAAATGTTAGGTATATGAAAAAGGGAATCTGGATTTTTTTGTCCGTAATTATGATAAGCTGTGGAAATTCGACCGCAACTTCGGAAATACCCAATACGGAGGCTGAATCTGTTTTGGAGGTCAACTATGACCCTGAGCGGAATGTGGATAGTTTGGGCATCGTTTTACGCGATCAAGGAACTCCGTTGGCGAATTACGTGCATGCGGTTCGAAGTGGAAACCTGGTGTTTTTGGCAGGAAAGGGCCCAAAACAGGCAAATGGTGAGAACATAGTAGGTAAGCTGGGTGTAGATCTTTCTATAGAAGAAGGGTATATCGCAGCACGCGAAGTGGCCATCAACCAGCTTTCCGTTTTAAAGGCCGAATTGGGAAATTTAAACAAGGTAAAACGTATTGTTAAGGTACATGGCATGGTAAACGCCATCCCTGAGTTCACCGACCATTCGAAAGTCATCAATGGATATTCTGATACCATGGTGGCCGTGTTTGGAGAACGCGGTAAACACGCCAGGGCTGCGGTAGGGATGGGTTCCCTGCCGGGAAATATGGCGGTGGAAGTTGAAATGATAGTGGAGGTTTTTGAGGAATAGTTGCGATGCCTTTCTTTTTAACCGGTGATTTTTAGCAAATTAATTCTATTTTTGCACCACTTTAAATCAATGGTCTCGTAGTTCAATGGATAGAATAGAAGTTTCCTAAACTTTAGATGCAAGTTCGATTCTTGCCGAGATCACTTTTTGCCTTCATGACACACATTTGAAACCCATAGATGCTGGGTGGTACGCTAGACTAAAGGATTCTATTTTAAGTGCTGCAATTTTTTATTTACTCTTGCACATCCATTGAATGTTAAGCGCAATCAATACCTCTGTATGTAAATCTTCAAATAATTCTTGGTACATGTCAATGGTATTAAAATAGGAATGTAGGGGATACATTCTTTGAAATCAATAATTTTGTTTAATTTTAGGATGATTAAGTTAAACAAAAAATATATTTGCGGGTTGGAATACTCAATTTGAACCCTTCATGTAGTTACATGATGTTGGCCTTTTGAGTCTCATCAACTAATGATAATTTAAAAAATTCAAAAAATGAATGTAGTGCGTAAAATTGCCATAGGTATTATTATTCTATGTTTTACCGCCTGTAAGAACAAAACGACTGTCTCCAAAACGGAGGAAAAATCCCCGGATTACATAACCTCGGTGGACTTTGACCGCTCTGTAATGCAAATTTTAGATCAGGACCCCAAGTGCAACAGCTTTTTAAAGTTGGTGAACGCTGTCGAGCTTTTCGAGGAAATACGTGCGATGAACGATATTATGGTATTCGTGCCCACAGACGAAGCTTATGGGCCCAGTAAGTATTTGATCAATGAGCTCAGTTTTCCGGATAGTCTTTCACGATTAGAGGAGATAATCAACTATCATTTCGTAAAAACGGAGTTTGATGTAGAAAATTTGATATCGACCATAATGTTAAAAGAATCCCCATTACGTTTAGAAACAGTTCATGGCGGATTTTTGGTATTTCAGATACAAAACGGTGAATTACAGCTGTTAGATGAGAACGGGAATGTCGCAAAGGTAAGCAGTAAAAGTACCCGGGGCTCAAATGGTGTCGTGTATACAATTGATAGATTGCTTATGCCCAGGGTGGAAACGGATGTTGTTTCTTCGATTTCTCAGGGGGAATGATAATGTATGGTCAGTAAGTCTTTGACTTAGTAATTTTAAGACTATTAGGGTATGGTTTTTTAGACCTAATCAACATTCGATAAACGTATAGTTGCTAAACTTTAATATCTTAAATATTATGGTTTTAAATTATTGTATGATAAAAGATTAGAAAACTTCCGACCGATTTTGGATTTATTCTGAAATTCTTAATGTTCGATATGCAGTCTTATTTTATAGTCTGCGCTTCTTTTTTAACGTATTTATTTAGCCAATTCAAATATCTTTCTAATCTATCTTTAACAAACGAAGGTTTACTAATACCATGATTTTCACCAGGATAGACCACTAATTGTGTCTGTCTACCGAGACGTTTCATTGCCATATACATCTGCTCCGAATTAAGTATGGGCACATTCCAGTCATCGCTACCTCCCATCCAAAGAGTGGGAGTGATAATTTTTGCGACATTGTTAAAGGGAGATATACGTTCCCAAGCCTCAGCATTTTCCCAAGGTAATCCCAATTCTTGTTCCCATGTTAATTGGTAATGGTCGTGGCCGTAATTCGCCCGATACAATGCCTCGCTAGCCCCTGAAATAGCTGCTTTAAAACGATTTGTATTAGTGATTACATAATTGGTTAAGATGCCTCCATAAGACCATCCCCCTACTGCAAGTTTGTCCTCATCTGCATAACCTTGCTCAATCGCATAATCCACACCTGCTATTACATCTTGGTAATCGAGATTTCCCCAGTCGGCGAAAATAGCTTTTGAAAAATCT
>JBARCC010000336.1:0-24661 GCA_049793635.1 Maribacter sp.
TTCCTATACACCCCTTCTATTGCGTCCGGTGGGCATAGCGAGAGGAATGTTCAAGGTCAGACCCGCCTTTTTTCGCCTGTTTTAGGTGAGGTAAAATATAATCCCGAAAGCTTTCGGGACGGTTTTGGGCCCCAAGGCCAAAATGTTATGGATTGAGCATGCCGATATAAAAAACGACCAAATCTATAATGAACCCAGTCAAAGTATACTCTTATGGCTTGCCTCGCGAATAGTTGGCATCAAGAAATTTTTATTTCAAGAAAGAAATGCGAAACGGTCTGGATACGCAACGAAGCCAATCTTTAGAACGGAAACGGTTTGTCATGCGTAAATAATACCAATACGTTTAAAAAATGGATAAGGCGAGCTAAAACGGCATCTTTATACCAACCGTCACGTCGGGTGGAGTTGTAATGCATTAAAAATCAGAAAGTTACAATTATGGATAAAAGTTTGTTTTGTACATCATGGGATGCTATCATGAACAGAAAACTGCATGTGTAGACCTATGTGTTTGACTATTAATCACATAATCCCCCACGTCTGAGAAAGCCATCCTCAGCTTGTGAAGTAAAACATCTTTAAAGCGCATTGCTGATTAAGGCTTTTCTTGAATCTTTGCCCATGAATCCCGTAAGCCGACCGTTCTGTTGAACACCAGTTGTTCTGGAGTGGAATCTGAATCAACGCAAAAATAACCGATACGTTGAAATTGAAAACGCTCTCCAGGGCTCGCGTTTTTAAGACCTGGCTCTACATAACCTGTGATTACATTTAGGGAATCTGGATTAATGAATTCCAAAAAGTCCTTGTCCTTATGGGTATCAGGACTCTCATCGGTAAATAGTCGATCATACAAGCGTATCTCCGCAGGTACGGCATGCGGTATAGAGACCCAGTGTAAGGTGCCTTTTACGCGCCGTAAACTTTCTTCGGTACCACTTCCACTTTTGCTTTTAGGGTCATAGGTGCATTGTACTTCAATAACATTCCCATGGGTATCCTTTGTACAGGTTTCCGCTTTAATGATGTATCCATTTTTCAACCGAACCTCTCCGCCTAGTTTTAGCCTAAAAAATTTCTTGTTGGCCTCTTCCTTAAAATCCTCCTGTTCAATATACAGCTCTCGAGAAAAAGGGATTTCCCGAGAACCTGCGGATGCATCTTCTGGAGAATTTTCGGCCTCCAACCATTCGGTCTCCCCTTCGGGATAATTGGTAATTACAATTTTCAAAGGGTCTAAAACGCCCATTACTCTGTGTGTACTTTTATTTAAATCTTCACGAATATGAAACTCAAGAAGGGAAACATCGATAAGATTGTCCCTTTTTGCAATGCCTATGGTATCTACAAAATTTCGGATCGATGCCGGGGTGTATCCTCTTCGTCGTAAGCCTGAAATAGTAGGCATTCGTGGGTCGTCCCAACCCTTGACTATCTTTTTTTCGACCAATTGAAGTAATTTTCGTTTGCTTACCACAGTATGGCTCAGATTACGACGGGCGAATTCCCGCTGTTTTGGCCTAATTTTTCCTGCATCGTAGACTTGGTTCAAGAACCAATCGTATAATTCGCGATGCATAGCAAACTCGAGTGTACAGAAGGAGTGCGAAACCTGCTCGATATAGTCACTTTCGCCATGCGTCCAGTCATACATAGGATAAATACACCAATCGGTATTTGTTCTATGGTGCGATGTATGTAATATGCGGTACATGATAGGGTCTCGCATGAGCATGTTCGAAGAAGCCATATCTATTTTAGCCCTTAATACATGGCTTCCTTCTTCAAGGACACCGTTCTTCATCTTCTCGAAAAGAGTTAAATTATCGGCTATCGGCCTATTTCTGTTAGGGCTGTCGATACCAGCTTCGGTAGGCGTCCCTTTTTGCAAAGCCATTTCTTCAGAAGTCTGATCGTCGACGTAGGCTTTACCATCCTTGATGAGTGCGACCGCCCAATCATACAACTGCTGGAAATAGTCAGACGCATACCGTTCGGTATCCCATTTAAAACCTAACCATTCCACATCTTTTTTGATGGCATCTACGAATTCCTGCTCTTCCTTGGCGGGGTTGGTGTCGTCAAATCGTAAGTTGACGGGAGCATTATAGCGAAGACCGAGCCCAAAATTCAAGCAGATGGAACTGGCATGCCCGATATGAAGATATCCGTTGGGTTCTGGAGGAAATCGAAATCGAAGTTGGTCGGTGGTATAGCCATTTTTCAAATCCTCCTCCACGATTTGCTCAATAAAATTTAAAGACTTTGATGTCTCACTCATAGCATATGATTTCAGTTTACAAAAGTAGCGAAATTGGTCTTAAAGCGGTGGTAAAAATAGACACACCTTGGGTTATCTGGTTTTCACAACATAATTGATCCCTCCCACAACAATAAATTCCCCTTTGCCAAGAATTACAACATATTTGTGTATGGATTAATGGTGAAGTACAGTATGAACCGAAGCATTAGTCCATCCGTAGTGGCCCATAACTACACATACCTATGAAAACTTTAAGCAAAAATTACATTTTTACAGCATTGTTTATGTTTGTTGGCCTTGTTCAGGTAGCTGCACAAGCCATTGTCATTAATGCCCCTGAACCCATTGTTAATCCGAATATTGGATCTACGGGAGCGTGGGACGCTATCTGCGCAGGAAACAATGGAGGCTTTAACGAATATTTTGTCAACATTACCTGGGCAGGTACGGCGAATGCGGGGAATCAATTCATTCTGGAATTATCGGACGCCAATGGTAATTTTTCAAACCCACAAACCCTTAAAACAATAACGGAAAGTTTAGACAAAGACTTCGATACGAGTTTTGCCATCCCCACAGATACGCGTGGGCAAGGATATCAACTTCGGGTTCGTAGTACAAATCCTGTAAAAATTGGTACGGCCTCGCCTGCGTACAACATGTATTATATGGATGTGACCACCAATCTAAATATTAGTGAATCGGGGAACGGTGTACCTCCTGGTACGGTATGCAGTACTGATCCTATCACCTTGCAGGTCGACAATATCGCCAATCCAGAAACCTATCAGTATATTTGGTTTCGAAGCGGAACGCAATTGGCTGGGGAAACCGGGCATACTTTAAACGTGGCCCAAAGCGGGATGTACAATGTATATGTAGATTATGGACCTATATGCACGGGATCGGGAAATACGGATTCGAATATTGTAGACGTGACCATTGGAGGAACAGGAGTGGACATTGCAATCAATCCACCTTCCAAGACCGTTCTTTGTAATACAGATTCAGAAACGCTGAGTATCGATCAAACCAATAGTGGGTGGAACTACCAATGGTTTAAAAATGGTACGGCCATCATGGGAGCTACTGCTACATCCTATACCGTAAATGCTGCAGTTGCAGGTTTTGAAGGAGACTATACCGTGGGGATCTCAGGAACGGGTATCTGTAAAGAGCAATCGGAGGCGGTTACCATTTCCAATGCCGATGCGTATACCGTAACCGTACAAAATGCGACCAATTTGGTGTTGCTGCCTTCGCAAACACAGAACTTATCGGTCACGACAACTGCGAACGCGCCAACCTATACCTGGTTCAGGAATGGTTTCGAAATTACCGGTGAAACCGGTAGTTCAATCACCGTTTCGCAAGAAGGGTCCTATATGGCAGCAGTATCCCAAACAGGGGGTACCTGCGCGCTTAGCACAAAAAACTCCGAGACTACTCTTGTGGTCTCACCGAGCTCGTTCGAATTGGTGGTAGCGTATGCATCGGCCTACACGGCCTGTGTCTCCACCAGTATGGCTTTACAAGTACAGACCATTAATGCGATTGCCTCCGACGGAAGCAAAACAGATGTAACCACATCGTTGGTCGATGCGTTCTCATACCAATGGCAAAGAGACGGGGTTGACGTAAGTGGCGCAACCAACGCTTCACTTAGTTTGGCTTCAAATGCTGAAAATGGAAATTATGTATTAAACGGTGAAATAGAAGCCTTCAGCAACAGCTCAAATAGTTTGCCAGTACAACTATTGACCAACGAAACGGTGGCGATCAACAGTAATGCAACGGTGTACTGCAGCGCAGGAGAAACCATCACCTTGAGTACGACTACCGACCTGAGCACCGCAGTATATACTTGGGAATTGAACGGTGCAGCGATAAACGCAACCGACCTGACCCTCAATGTACAGGCCCCAGGAACATACCGTTTGGTTTTGGATAGGGACGGTTGTTCGCTGATTTCAAACGAAATCGTAATTTCCCCACTTGATGAGGACTTGATCAGTCTCGATCCAGGTTCCGAAATGGTAATTCCAGAAGGGACAAGTAGAACGGTCACCGCAACCGGAGGAACCGCATATCGATGGTTGGATGCAGGAAATACCGAATTTAGCACTTCGAATAGCGTCACCTTGTCCGAAGAAGGAACCTATACGTTAATTGCATCGATAGATAATTGCGAGATAATTCGGCAGCTAACGGTTAGCTTTCTGGACACTTTTAAAGTACCTAATGTTATTACCGTAAACGGAGATGGAATAAACGACCAATGGATCTTACCAAATTCATATTCCAATAAGGCAGATGTAAATGTCATTATTTACAATGAACAGGGGCAAGAAATCATTAACGAGTTTAATTATAGAAATAATTGGCCGCAGTCCGCAACTGTGTTCACGAAACAGAATATGGTGTTCTATTATAAGATACGGAATGCCAGTGAGGTGCTTAAACAAGGCACCATCACCGTAATACGTTAAGCCTATCATGTTACAGAAAAGCCTTATATACTCATTGTTATTTTTTTGCGCTCTTTTAAAAGTCAGTGCGCAAGAAGACAGTCCATTTCAGCCTTATGATGTGCCTGCGCAGAACCTATTAAAATACAATCGATTTTTGATAAACCCTACGTTCTCCACGGTCAGGGAAGACAAATCGTATATCAACTTACTACATAGAAACCAATCGGTACAGTTTGACGACAACAATCAAAATTATTTTTTAAGTTATAGCGGTCGTATCAGTGATAGAACAGGCCTTGGGCTTAGCCTATATTCCCAGCGCTTGGGAACAATAAGTAACTTCGGTGTCTTGGCCAATTATGCATATGGCGTAAAATTGAGCGATAAAAGTAACCTTACTTTCGGGGCCAATGTTTCTTATTACAATAGTGGCTTCGATGAGGCTCGGGCGACCACGGTAGAACAAGATCCGTTTTTAGCAGGTCTACAGGATCAAAACCTAATTTCTTTTCAGCCGGGTCTTAACCTTTCTTATGGAAAATTCGACGTGGGTGTTTTTGCAGAAAATCTTTTTGACTACAACATCAAAACCAGTGAATCCCTTACCGGTTTTAACGAGAAAACCTTTTCAGGACATTTACAATATACCCATCAGTTTGAAAACGAGTCCGGTATTCTTGAGGAAGGGCGTTTAATGCCTTTGACCAGGGTAAGGAAAATTGGGGAAGAAGAACTGACCCTGGGTGGTAGCCTTATCTTGGATTTACCCAAATTAGGCTGGGTGCAAGGAGGTTATGATAGTTTCTATGGTGCAGCGGCAGGGGTAGGGTTCAACCTTAACCGTCGTATTTCTTTGGGATATACCATGGAAAAAGGATTATCCAACAACTTTGACAATTTCGGGCTTACCCACGAAATATCTTTTGCCTATTCTTTCTCTCCTAATCTCACAGAAGATAGGGTCATGCTAGAAGAGGACTATGAAGATGATTTGGTGGAGAACGCGTTGGAACCAAAAAATATCGCTACTAACGATGAAATTGAAGAACTCAAGCAAAAGCTTGCAGAAAACGATGCGATCATTCAAGAATTGATGTTTCGCCAAGATTCCCTTGAGGCCAGCCGACAAGGTGATTTAGAACGGCGTTTCGAAATGGTGATGCGCATGGTACGGAACGAGACCAATGGCGAACGACCAGACCTAGAACAGAAAGCTGAAGACCTTTTTAAGGGAAAGGATGCTCAAACGGCAATCGCTGCTAACCGAAACACCATGAATAATGGGGAACCGACCAATGCAAATGCCTCTAACGAAGAGCAAGATAACGTAGCGACCATAGACACTGGTAGAAATCTGAATTTGCAAAAAAATAAAAATACCATAACACCAGCAACTCTTGCAACCAACAATCAAGAAAACCAACCGGATATGAGGCTGCAAGCTAAAGATGCAGTCGTAAACAGGGAAGCTGATCGGGCGGTAAACCGGGCATCTAGTACAGATATGGTACAGGACAGGGTAAAGAGTAGGCGTTTTAAAGATTTACCGAACGTAACCGATGGGTATTATTTGGTAGCCAATGTTTACAAGGGGGGTGCATACATGGATAATTTTTTAAACACCTTGACCGATCAAGGAATCGATGCAAATTATATCGACAATCCCAATAACGGACTCAAATATGTATATGTTCAGCGATACGATTCTTTCGAGCAAGCGGCCGCTGCACATGCTTCCAATGTAGACGGTAAGTATAAGGGCGCCACATGGATCATGAACGTGGACAACCGATATTCTAACGATGCCTACGCAAGCAATGTAAATAAACTTAAGGAGAAGTCCTCGAAATACGAAAAGAACGAGTTTGTCACAAACCCTTCGGTCAAAGACAAAGTGGCTTCTAGCGATATCGATGCGAAGCCGTATGTGATCGAGGGCGCTGGAACGGGCTATTATCTAATCGCCAATGTGTTCGCCAACCCACGAAATGCCAACCGATTCGTAAAACTTTTGAATTCGTTAGGCTTGAGCGCAAGCTATTTTATAAATCCCAAGAACAATTACAGGTACGTCTACCTAAAGAAACATGACTCTTGGACCAATGCGTTAATTTCATATTATTCCAAATTGAACGACGCGTATAACGATAAGATGTGGATCATGCGTGTAAATGAAGAACGGATGGCGTAGCCTATTCTTAATGTAACCTCCATCTTACGGATTTCGGATATCGAAACAGCTGAAATCTAACAGCGAAGTAATTTAAACGTTCTCTTTTATCTGTTTTTTTGTTGGGTAACTACAGCGATGCACTAAAAAATCTTTTTTAGGTCATAAAAGACGGTTCCGATAGCTATTAAGGCACGGTTCCAATTAGAAAGTCTCTATGGCTTCTATTTAAAAAAACGGGCATGTACTATTCTCTATCCAGAGTATAATTTATTTTTTAGGTAGTATTCGGTAGGTCTTGCATGAAACCCAACATTTGTATAGTTAGGGTTTGCCCACAAATTATTTGAAGCTTGTTTAAAAGCTATCTGTTGTACTTAATGCCTTTAATGTTTAACCCTAGGTTCAAGGGATTCCTTTTTCGAATTTCTCATCAAATACATCAATTGTAAAAGGAACGTTGTAAACCTAAAAAGCTTCCTGGTACCTTCCTACTGCAGCCATGCTATTTTCTCTTCCTTTCAATCAGAAAGAATATGAATTGACCTTGGAAATAGAACAAGACATTTCAAAATAGTCAACGGGTCAAAAACTATTTGAAAGTATACGCCCGTGCCTAAATCTGAATTTTACTCGATAATCGAGATTTAATGTTCCGGCGCTTACGTCGAAATCTAATACTAAATTCAGTGTATTCTAAATAATTCCCCAACGGCCCTGCCTCGGGGTTTTCCATTTCACTCCTCCTCTTGCATCCGACGAGCATAATGGGAGGAATGCAAAAGGTCGGAACTGCGAAAATGAAAGTAGCGGAATACCCCTATAGGTTGACTTGGGGATAGTCTGTTTTGAGAAATTTTTATTGCCTCGCGTATTTGCCCCGAGGTAATTTACTACCTCTTAGAACTAAAAATCCTCTGTACAAAAAACGCTTGTAGCCCAATTAATAGTGCCTATCGATTTCCAGAGCCACAGTGTTTTAAGCAATCTAGCCTTTAAACGATAAGCCTTTATTCCCATTGATTTTAGGTCCTTTTTAAAAAATCAAACCCATATCAATTGGCGTTTCACAACAGAAACAGAACATACCACAACATAAAATTCTAAAGTCGGGGAGTTCAGATAATATTTGTTATGTGAAGTCTTTTTATGCTACAGCAGAAAACGTAGCATTGGACTTTTTTAACAGCAGCATATTACCATCAAAATGACCGAACCAATTTATAAGACCTTAACGAGATTTCTGTTTACTGTGAATGAATTCATCCTAAAAGGTAAGGCGCTCCCACTATTTTTTATTGTCATAGCAGGTTTATTCCATTCAAACGCACAAGAATATGTGCCTTTTACGCCACGATTGGACGGTGGTAGCTTTGAGGTTCGCGGAGATATTATTTTCGTAGGGAATAACATTCTCAACAGGGCCACCCAGGCCAACCCGGCAGAGGCCAACGTTCCTTACAACGGTACAGCCAACAATAATTCCCTTTGGATGGAGTATATTGATATCGATACAGATCCGACCACGTTCAGCTCCAGTAGTGCTGAACTTAACCTCTTGGACCCTTCTTGTTCACAGGTAAGGTATGCGGGTCTATATTGGGCCAGTACCTACCCCAACGAAAGAAGTACCAATGGGAGTGCTGAATTTAGTGGCACCCCAAGAATTGAGACCTGGAATGAAATCAAGTTCAAGGTTCCTGGGGGAACTTATGTCGACCTAGTGGCCGATAATAACCCAGACGCGGTAGGGGAAGAGGACGATATCATCATGAACGGATATCAACCGTTGAACCCTACGGTGTTCGCAAAGGATGCACCCGTTATCTGCTATAAGAATATTACCGATTTAGTCCGCACGAATGCAGACCCTAGCGGAGAATATACTGCGGCAAACATTAGGGCCACACGAGGAAGAAGAAGCGGTTCGAGTTCCGCTGGGTGGGTAATGGTCGTCATCTACGAAAACCCTAATGAATCCGGAAAGTTTATCTCCACATTCGACGGGTATGCAGGTCTTTCAGGCGCTGTAGGAAACGTCGATGTAGATGTGGATGGGTTCAGGACCCTTCCCGCTCCGTTTCCGGTGAGGGCAAGAGTGGGAGTCGGTGCATTGGAAGGGGACAGGGGAATAAGTAATGACCGCTTTTTTATAAGGGCCGATTTAAATTCAGGGTCCACGTTTACGAATTTGACCACAGGCCTCAATCCGGCAAACAACTTTTTCAATTCGACCATCACCACGAACGGGGCGCAAGTGCCAACACGAACTCCGTTCGGCACCAATACACTGGGTACGGACTTAGACCTTTTTAACCTGAACAATCCGAGTCAAACTGTATTGCCGAACGGTGAATCTGGCGCAACCCTACGTTTTACCTCCAGTGGAGATGGGTATGGTCCTTTTCTTGCTACATTTTCAGTAGAAATCATAGAGCCGAACATCATTCTTGAAAAAAGGGTGGAAGATATCGCTGGGAATGATATTACCGGTGCAGGGGTAAATTTGGGACAGACCTTAGACTACGTACTTTCCTTTAGGAATTTAGGGAATGATGATGCCGTCGGCTATACCATTAGAGACGTATTGCCGGTAAATACTGCGTTTACGAGCATCGACGTCACCGGTGCTCCCGGGGTGACCCATACCGTAGATGCGGCAACGAACGAAATTACTTTCTTTATACCAGATGCTTTGGTGGAGATGGGCAATCCCCTTTATTCTATTCGAATGCGGGTAAGGGTTGCCGAAAACTGTTTTGATTTCGTAAACGCCTGTTCCGATTCAATAGAGAATTTGGCTTATTCGACCTATCAAGGAGATATAAACAGCGCAACGATAAGCGATGACCCCAGTGTTTCCGATTTTGACAATTGCGGTTTTGTGACTCCCGGCGCAACAAACTTTCTGTTAGACGACCTTTCCTTATGTACGTTCAGAAGAACCGCCCAACTATGTGGGGATAACGTCACGTTAGATTCAGGAGATGGTTTCGATAATTATGTATGGTATCTCGATGTCAACCAAGACGGATTGATCGATGGCGGTGATGTGAACATTACCGGACAGGATGGTAACCCTGATAACGACCCAAGTACGATTGTCGTGACCGAGGCAGGGGTCTATATTGTTGACAAACAAATTGCAGATCCGTGTAAAGGATTTACTGAAATCATTACCGTAGAGCGCTTTGGAACCACACAGACAAATCCAATCGTAGACTTTTTCAACAATAGCAACTCAGATGCCGATACTACGAATGACATACAAGGTGAAATCGTGGTCGATTGTAATGATGGAACCACACAATTCCCAAAAATCGCATTATGCGGAGTAAACGATTCCCAATTATTGCGCGTCAATATTTCTGACGCCCAGGGCCTAACTTGGGAACGGCTTAACGAATCAAGTTGTACGGTGCAACCCGAAAACTGTCTGAACAGAAACCTCACCTGTACGTGGAACCCGGTAGCTACGGGGAGTAATTTTACCGTAAATACAGAAGGGAAGTACCGGTTGTCGATACGATATCAAAACGGGTGTGTAAGTCGTTTTTATTTTGACGTATTCCAGAACAATCTGGACATTGTATACACGTCTCGAAATGTAGTTTGTGAAACCGAAGGCAACATTACCATCACAAATTTAGGTGGTGGATATGGGTATCAATTGGTAAACGCTACTACCAACGCCATTGAAATTCCGTTTAGTGCCAATAACGGGCCTAGCTTCGATTTCACCTCGAACGGGGCGTACAGGGTCGAGGTAGTTCAATTGAACCCGTCTACGGGAGCGCCAATCGAAGGGGCATGTATCTTTAGTACCCCAGACATAGGCATTCTGAACAGGGTATTGCAAGTGGATGTCATTACTACGGATGCAAATTGCAACGCACTCGGATCGGCCCAGATAAATGCGAATAACGTATTTCCAAACTACGTCTATGAACTTAGGCTGAACGACGGGACCCCACCCCCTGCTTCGCCTTCATACGTAGGGCATCCCGGGGGCACATTGGTAGATAGCGAAACCGCGCAACCTAGTAACACCCATACCTTTAACGCGATCAATCCAGGTAATTATTTCATCGTTACCAGATCTGATGATGGCTGTGTCGATGTTCAATCGATTACCATTGACCGTATTCCAGACCCCGTACTTTCAGCGATTACCGTTGCGGATATTGCATGTACCGCCGGCAGTATCGCATTGACGAGAACCGGAGGCCAGGGCAATCCTGACTTTCTTTTTGCGATATGGAGTAAAGATGGTACTGTTTTACACACTCCGGGAGGTTCGCCAACCGAGCGTGAAATAGTGAATAATATAGACCCGAACGCATTTCAGGTGGAGACCACATTTACCTTTGGATGGAGGGATACCGATGATGATGGAACGGATGAATATTTTCCGAACGAAAATGGTACGTATCGCTTTATCGTTTTGGACGCCAATAACTGTTATGCGATTTCCAGCCCCGTAACCATAAACGATAACGGTAGCTTGGTCATTGATTCCGTAGACCAGGTGCAGCCCTCTTGTAGTGGTGATGCAGACGGGGAGTTGACGATTAATGTTTTAGGCGGTATTGCCCCTTATGAATATAGTATAGACAATGGAACCACCTATCAACCGACCCCTAATTTCGTGGGTCTAACCGCTGGTCCGTATGCAATCAGGGTCCTTGATAGTTCTGGGTGTGATGTCTCATTACCTTACAACCTTAACGAACCCTTTCCTTTAAGTGCCTCTGCCGGAGTATCTAGGGATGCCACATGCGACCCTATGGGCGGCGAGGTCAGAATCACTAACGTAGTGGGAGGTTCGGGCACGTACGAATACAGTTTTAACGGAGGAAGCACTTGGGGCCCTAATGCCGTAGCGGTTCTTCCTCCTGGAGATTATACGGTTTTGGTAAGGGACGGTTCCTGTTCCTTTCCCATGAACGTGACCGTTGAAGGGCTTCCAGAACCCCCGAACGTATCCTTGACCCCCGAAGTATCCTATAATTGCGACGGTACGGGAACCATTACGGCCTCTCCTAGCATTACTGGCTACGATTATAGGTATGAGTTGGATGGTGTAGGGAACGCGCCGGATCCCACAAGCAATGTATTCACCAATGTTTCTCCGGGGACCTACACGGTAAGAACCTACTATTCTTCGCAAACACCTCCAACACCAAGTCTATTACTAACGGAAGATTTTGGAATCGGTAATGGCACTATTCCTAGCCCAGATGTTAGAGGATATGTCTACGAGGACCAAACGACCAGTACCGCTGGTGGCGGCGATACCAACCGGAACATCAATGATTACCAATATAGCGTTACCAATAGAATCGTAGCGCCTTTTGGAACTTGGTTGAGCCCGAATGACCATACCGACCCATCAAACCCGAACGGTAGATTTTTGGTCATCAACGTAGGTACGCCAAGTGCTGGCCAAATCATTTACACAAAGCCCATTACAGATATTATACCGAACAGACCATTGAGGATTTCATTGAATATCTTCAATCTTGTAAGGTCGACCGCAACAATTTTAGATCCAGATTTGACCATAGAAATTGTGGATGCCGGGGGTGCCGTAATCGAGTCTATCCGTACTGGAGATATCGCTAAGAATACAGGACCTAATGATTGGGTTTTGTTTACAACGGAGTTGGATCCAGGAACCAATACAGACCTCGATTTTGTAATCCGTACCGAAAAAATAGGGAATAACGGAAATGACCTTGCCTTGGATGACATTCGCATTTTACAAATCCCTGAGGTTTGTGAACTTTTTGTGGACACCCCGGTAACGGTTGAGGCTGGCCTTGTCTTCGGAAGTACCGCTACAAGCTCGACCAATGTTTCCTGTAATGGATTGGCCGATGGTACGATCACCTTCAGCGTGGCAAATTTTAACGCTACCGCCGGGTTTGAATATTCAGAGGACAATCAAGTCACTTGGATTACTTCCACCAGCTCTCCCGTAACCACCAGTGCCGTGTTTGGAGCAGGTAGCCAAACGGTATTTATAAGAAAGGCCGATGAAATTACCTGTACGACATCGGTCACCAGAACCATTACGGAACCTAGTGCCTTGGTGGCGAACGCCAATATTACCACCTCGTTGACCTGTACCGATACCGGCACCATAAGGGCTTCGGCCACGGGAGGTTCTCCAGGATATACCTATCAATTAGAAGATACTTCGGGAGTGGTCATGGGTTCATTTGATTTCGCCACGAACGGAACCAATAGAACGTTCTCAGGTCTTAATGCCGGTGATTATATCGTTCGGGTGAGGGATTTGAACGGATGTGAAGATGTAATCGATGCAGCACTGACCTTGATCGATCCAGACGCCATCGTATTCGATCTCACACCGACTGCATGTTATTCGGGAGCAAACAACGGTTCCATAGCGGTAGATGTTACTGCAGGAAATGGAGGATACCAATTCAGGATGGGTACCGGCCCGTGGATAACACCAAGTCCGGCATCCGCAACTACCTACACCTTTCAGAACCTGAGTGCCGGTACGTATAGTGTTGCCGTGAGAGATCAGCTGCAATGCCCCGTAACCTCAAATGCCCAGACCGTTACCATAAACCCACAACTTATTGTGGATGTAGACGTAACCCCATTGAGCTCTTGCAACGATGGAGAGATAGCGGTGAATGTAACGGGCGGAAACGGAACTATTTTGTATGCCATTGTACCGGCAAACAGTAGTCCCTCAGGATTGTATACTACCACCAATACCTTGACGATTACAGCCGCAATGGCGACAGCCAATCCAGCGGGGTATGATGTTTATGTACAGGACAACAACGGCGCACCGGCCATATGTACCTTTTTGGAGGAGGATATTTTGTTTACCCCGGTCGCTGCGTTAACCGTAAATGCGGTTCCAACAGACCCACAATGTTTCGATGGGCTAGGCACCATTGACATTACCGTTTCTGGGGGTACGGCACCCTTTGAGTATGAATTGGTGGATCTATCGCCTGCCGACGGTATTGATTACGGCAGAACAGACATGAATGTATCAACAACCACACATACCTTCAACGGGATTGGTGTAGGGGACTACGAGATCAACATCACCGACACGAATGGGTGTACGGTAACCTCTTCAATAATCACGATTAACAATGCGGTAGAGATTACGGCAGATATCCTCCCCATTTTACCAGCGACCTGTAATGACCCTGATCCGTTACAATATGGTTTTGAGTTTGATAATGTTACGGCTCCATCGGGAACCTTGGAATATAGTGCCGATAACGGAACAACATGGCAAGCATCCAACGAACTGCGAGGCTACGCTTCGGGCACCGAGGTATTCCCATCGATACGGGTCGAAGTATCTCCTGGAGTATATTGCCAAAAAGATTTTGATAGGTATATCATTCCTTTTCCGCTTGACGATTTGGACATCACGCTATCTGCGGTAATTATTGGCTGTAACGATTTAAGGGTGACTGTTGAAGGTAGCGAAGGAGATGACACCGGTGGCTATGACTATACCTACACGGACGATCCCGCCAATTTCAATACGTTCATATTAGATCCAAATGTATGGGTGGAGAATATTCCAAGCGGTACCGCGCATACTTTTCAAAATATAGACCCCAGCACCCCACAATATCCAGAAGTACCCCTTCTGATACCGGGGAGAACGTATGTTTTTTATGTAAGGGATGGTGCGGGCTGCATCCGTCAAAGCAACGTGAACGTGAACGAGATTCCGGGAATCGGTTTGCCCATTGAAATTTCTGCGGAGGTAACCCCTAGTTGCGATACGGCTGCGAACGGTGCAATAACCTTCACGTTAAATCCATCGACCGCTTATCCACAAATGCGATGGGAGATATTTGAATTGGGGAATACAACCCCGATAGAGACCAGTGGCGGCAATGTACCCTATAACAATACGATAACGACTACCCTACCTTTAGCGGAGGGAGATTATTATATAGATGTCGTTCAAGTCGATGGCACAAGCCCTGGTAATGATGCCTGTAGAGGCGCCAGTGAAAATGTGTATGTTCCGGAATTGGCACCATTAGCGGGGAACGCAACCGCAACAAGGGATATTTCCTGTAATCTTCCCGGGCTTATTACCATCACCGGAGTTTCTGGCGGAGGTGGCGCACCTTATAGGTATGATGTCGCCGGACCCTCAGGATTTACTTCCATCGTAGGCACCACGAACAATCCGGTTCAGATTCCGGTCAATTCACCTGCGGGAGCTTACACGGTCACCTTATACGACCAATATAGTTGTCCGCTAGTATTGAATACGGTCAATTTGAGTTTAGCACCAAACCCTACGATTGCCGTAATCCATGACAATTGCGCATCACCTATAACCGTAACGGCCACGGGTAGTTCAGCGGCAGGTAATCTTCGTTATGCTATCGTACCAAACGGTAATCCAACACCGACAACATTCTTGGATAATGGTGGAGTTTTCAACAATGTCGCCCCCGGTTCTTATGATGTTTACGTGATGGATGGGAATGGATGTACGGCATCCGAGATTGCATACCTTGTAGACCCTGTACTATCGGCCAGTGCTGAACTTACGAAAATATTGGATTGTACTTCCGCTCCCAATGCCGAAATCACCATAGCGGTAGCGGCAGGATCTGGTAATTATCAATATGAGGTCACTGGACCCGTAAATGTTCCTGCGACCAATTTACCCTCAAACCCCTTTGTATGGGCCGGGGCAAATGTACCTGGAAATTATACGGTTACTGTGTTCGATACCAGTACGCCCAATACATCAATTTGTAACAGGGAATTTATAATTACGGTTCCCGACAGAATAGTACCGGTCCTTAATCCAATAAGTACGACCGATGTAACCTGTATCGGGGATGATGACGGTACGATCACGGTTTCGACCGCTACCAATGGTGCCGCTCCGTATTCGTTTGAAATTATTGCTTTCGATGGCACCGCTGCTAGCATCGCTCCAACAAGCTCGACAAGTACCTCCGCGACCTTTACCGGTCTGGAACCGACTGCTACGGCTGCCGGGTATGTGGTTAGGGTTACTGGGGTTGCCTCTACGAACGGTTGTTTTGCGGATAGTGGACCAATTATGATTGCAGAACCCCTTGCCATATCGGTCACCATGAACCCTACTGTGGAGTTCGGCTGTTCGGTCGGTAACGTTGGCGATAATGCAAGTATCTCCGTAGCAAGTGCTACAGGGGGCTCCAATTCTTTTGTAAGGTACCAGTTCATCAACGATTTAAATCCAACGACCCCTGTACAGGATGGAACGAACACGACCTATATTGAGACCAACACCCTAGGAGGAAACTATACCATCAACGTATTTGATAGTGCGGGATGTATAGGTACGACTACGGCAAGTATCGCCCCGTTTGTACGAATAAGCGCTGCAATAGTGACCAATACGGTTCCCGTTACCTGTAATCCAGGAGATGATGCCCAGATTCAGATTGGGGTAACCGTTGACCCTTCTTCGGCGACGCCAAATTTGGAATACACGGTCGTTAGCATCGATCCAGGGTACAATCAAACCATTACTTCGACCAATAACACAGAAACTTTTACAGGACTCGGTTCCGGAAATTACCGTATACGCATCACCAATTTAGACACCGGATGCGTCATTAATACGGTACATACCGTAAACGAACCGCTTGAAATGGAGGTATTGGCCACTAAATTGTCGGACGAAGAATGTTTGAACAATGGTATCGATGACGGTAGTTTCGGGATTACGATTTCAGACTACGCAGGAACCTATTCCTATCAGGTTTTCGATTCGTCAAATGCTTTAATTGCAGGACAATCGGGAAATGGGGACACGACCATTCCGTTACCTCCGATTACTGATTTACCAGGTGGGTCCTACTATGTGCAGATCACACAAACGGAAGCTCCGTTCTGTGTAGAAAACTCCAATGTAATCACGGTAATCGCTCCAGAAGCAGCAATTACCGCTGTGATCCGGGAAGAAGCGAACGTAACCTGTTCGAACGACCAAGGACGTATATTGATAAACCCCGATGGTGGCCAAGGCCCATATACAATCGTATTGAACAACACCGTTACCGGGCAAGTGTACACACGAAATAATGTATCGGCATTTATATTCAATACGCTATCTGCCGGTATCTTCAATGTTACGATAACGGATGCCTTTGGATGTGACTTCACCGATACGATTACCTTGATAAGACCAGATGCCATTACCGCGGCCATATCGGCCAGCACCTTAGTGTGTTACGGAGACAATGATGCTTCTGTAACTGCAACGATAGGTTCCAGAAACGTATCGCCGACCTACCGTTATCAATTAAATGTGTATAGCGATATGGCATCGGGTACGCCATTACAAACCTCGGTAAGACAAGCAAATGGAACGTTTGACGGACTAGGCGCAGGCTTTTATAGCATTACCGTCACCGATGATATTGGGTGTTCGACCGAAACCGATAGGATACGGATTGTGGATCCGACAATTGTAAACGCCCAATTGGTAACCATAAATCCGTTAAGCTGTACTTCAGGTGCCGCATTAGAATTGAGGGCAACAGGAGGAACTGCTCCCTATACCTATAGTGAAGACGGTATTACGTACCTACCCATGAACGAAACCAATGGACCAAACACCCATTTGTTCACAGGACTCGGCGCAGGAACGTACCGCTATTTTGTGAGGGATTCCTTCAATTGTGCGTCCATTCGATCTAATGAAATTACCGAAGACCCTATTCTGCCCTTAACCTTGGAGGTAGATGCTACCGCTGCATTTATCAACTGTACGGGGGATAGTACCGGGATTATTTTCGCCGATGCAGATGGTGGTTTAGGAAATTACCGCTATGCACTGTATACCGATGCCTCCCTAAGTGTGGCCTCAAGGATAGACGGCCCGAAGGTTTTAGGAGAATTTAGGGGTCTCGCCGCAGGAATATATTATGTAGAAGTAGTAAGTGATGACTGTACTACAACGCCCGAGCGAGTGGAAATTATCGAGCCTATGGCGCTGTCTTATGTGGAAGAAGTGATCAACGTTTCCTGCGAAGGAGAAAACAATGGTCAGATTACCGTAACCTTATCCGGTGGGGCAGGAGGATATCAATATTCGATATCCCCGAACCTGAACCGTTTTGATACGGAAAACACGTTTACAGACCTATCCCCAGGCGATTACACCATAATTGCGCAAGACCGAAATGGATGTTTCGAGTTTTTAAGCTATACCATTACCGAACCGACCGTATTGAATGTAGGGGTCACCACTACGCCAGAAATTTGCATCGACAGCCAAGATGGTACGATAACACTTGATATCACGGGAGGTACTGCACCTTATAGCACCGCGTTGAACGCAAATGGCGATAGCGATTTTGTGCTCGATAGGACAGCGTTCGTCGATATGGCAGCGGGCAATTACCTCATTTTTATTAGGGATGCCAATGGCTGTGAAATGGATGTTGTGGTAGACATCGAAAGAGGGGTGAACCTTAATGCTATCGTAGAACCGATTTACGAGTGTTCGGGAACAGTCCCCGAAAATTACGTGAACATCACTCTTGAAGATACAAGCGTGATCGGTGAAATCCTGTATGCATTGGATTCAGAAGACCCATCAGATCTACAATTGAATCCAGACTTTAGGAATACCGCACCCGGAGACCATTACATCACCATTGCACACTCGAACGGTTGTATACAAACCATCGATTTTGTCATCGAAGCCTTTGAGCCCTTGCAATTGTCCTTACAGCAGCTTAACATCAATGAGATTACGGCAACAGCGGTAGGTGGAAGGGAAGAGTATACCTATTTTTTCGATGGAATAAATAACGGAAACGAGAATACGTTCTATATCACCAGAACGGACACCTATGAAGTACGGGTGGTCGATGAAAATGGATGTGAGACCGTAGCGAACCTGTTCATGGAGTTCATCGACATTGAAATACCACGATTCTTTACCCCTGATGGGGATGGCCTGAATGAATTTTGGATCCCAAGGAATATGGAACAGTTCCCGGAAATACTAATTAAAGTATTTGACCGTTATGGTAGGGTGGTTTTCACTCAAACGGCAAATTCTGCAGGTTGGGATGGAAGATATCTTAGCAAAGAATTGCCTACCGGAGACTACTGGTACATTATAAAATTGAACGGTGAGCGTGACGAGCGCGAATTCGTAGGACATTTTACCCTATATCGATAAAACTTAACCTGAAATGACGATGCGTAACAGTGTATTGACCTTGGCCCTTTTTATTTGCGCCCTAGCCCTCAGAGGACAAGAGCTAAATTCACCACAATTATCCCAATATTTGGCGGATAACCCTTTTGTGCTCTCACCAACCTATGCAGGTATAGGGGACCATGTTAAGATAAGGCTGAACGGCCTGGCACAATGGGTCGGTATCAAAGATGCTCCAAGAACGCAGTCTTTGGCCGCGGATATGCGTATCGGGGAAAAATCGGGTGTAGGGGTGTTTTTATACAATGACAGTAATGGGGATACCAAACAACAAGGCGCACGGGTATCGTTTGCACACCACTTGACGCTGGACCGTTACGAAGACGAATTTCTATCTTTCGGTCTTTCTTATAATTACAACGGATTTAGGATCGATAACCCTGAAGCAATTGCGAGCGGCGATCCAAATGTCAACAACAGATTAACCAATAACCACAATTTCGATGTAGGCCTTTTGTACCGGTATAATAAGTTTTATGTGACCGCCAATGCCTCCAATATTTTGGATAAGGAAATCGATTTGGCTACGTTCGCCAGTCTTAACGAACCTGCCGCCCTTCGAAATTATTACGTGTACTCTGGTTATCGGTATACAAAAAACAGAAACAGTCAGTTAGAAATAGAGCCTTCCATTCTGTTTAAAATGTTCGAAAGTGATGGAAGGTCTGAAACAGATTTGAACATCAAGTTCAGATGGTTCGAGTTTGAGGATTATTACTATGGGGGAATCAATTATCGATTCTTGAACGACCAAATCGGAAAGCCCTTATATATTGCTCCTTTCGGAGGCTTGAAAAAAAGTAACTTCTATTTTGGATATTCCTATCAAATCATTCTAAATGAGATTCTTGGATACAGCACGGGTACGCACGTGATTACGGTCGGTGTCGATTTGTTCCAAGGAATCAGTAATTGTAGATGTACCTATTAAACATTCTGGATATTGATTAAGTTTGCTCCCTAGAAAATATGGAATGGGCAAAGTAGTTCTCGAGAATATTAAGGCATACGCACATCATGGATGTTTAGCACAAGAAACCGTTATCGGTAGCGATTATTTAATAAACGTGGCCGTAATGACGGATTTATCAAAAGCTGCTACTTCAGATAAACTTCAGGATACAGTAGATTACGTCCACATCAATACCATCGTCAAGGAAGAGATGAGAATCCCATCAAAGCTTTTGGAGCATGTTGCCAAACGCATTGTGGATAGAATATTTTCAGAATTACCTACGGTAGAAAAATCAAAAGTTTCCGTTTCAAAAATCAATCCGCCCATAAACGGGGATGTAGAAAAAGTAACGGTATCCCTAAGTGTAAAAAGAACCGTTTAAATAAGGCAAAACATTTCTAAGGAGACCTTGCATAGCTTATTTTCTTGGTTTTCTTTTGCCTTTGGGAAAGGATAATTGTTTATTTTTGCTCTCGCTTAAAAAGGGCATCGTGGCCGAGTGGCTAGGCAGAGCTCTGCAAAAGCTTGTACAGCGGTTCGAATCCGCTCGATGCCTCTAAAACCTTCCTACTACAGGAAGGTTTTATGTTTTAAGGGAACTGCACCACGAAGTCCAATAAAGGGTAAGCCACCTATTCCTATTGGAGAAGAAAGACGAGCAAAATTGCGGGAATAAAATAGATGACTATAGTTCGTGCGCCCTCATAGTCTTTCGCGATCCGTTGTCCGAACAGCAACATCAATAAGGCTACGCATGACATGATCCCGCCATAAAAAGCCATTGCCGTTTCATCTGCACTCAGCAGCTGATATATACCGGCGATAGAGAATATGCCTGCCAATAATTCGACGACGAGGATAGTACCAACCAGTAGCGGAACACTATTTTTAAACGGTGTTTTGGCAAAATGTTCCTTTAGCCATGAGACGTTGCCTTTCCAATCCAAAAGTTTATCCAGGCCACTTTGCAGAAAGGTGATGATTAAAAACAAGAGTAATAGCACTTCGGTGGCGTGGTTCAATAGGGTGGTCATGGTTCTTTTAATTGGTTTCAGTGGTCTTTCTATGCAGTAGACGCGTTAGTTTAATGGAGAGGTCCGTAAAAATAATCTTGGAGTTCCCATTTCGCTCTACATGATAAATGGCATCTTCAAGTTCATGGGTGATGTCTAAAATATTGTTTTCATGCACAAAGGGAGCGAATTTCTTTAGCTGAAACCCATTGGCATGTATTTTTAGATAAGCCAGCTCTTCTGCGCCGTAATTGATCATTAAGGCCTGTCGCATGACCGTAATACAATAGTGCAAGTATTTTTTCTGGGTTTCCCTACCGGTTTTAGCAACCTCTTCGCTCCATAACAGCAATTCATGTATAGCGGCCTTGTTTCCTTTTGCCTTAAAAGCACTACGCACCCATTGCACGAACCAGTTTTCAAAAATAAGATCTTCGGAATCATTGTTCATGAGGTCCAGGGCCTTATTAAAATTACCGTTGGCTTCATGTGCAATGCGCATTGATTCGGGAGCCGTGGACCCTTTTTCAATCAAGGCCTTGGCAATGGCATCCTCTGCCAATGGCGGAAAATGAACTACTTGGCAACGCGACCGTATGGTCTGTATAATCTGCTCCTCGTCTTGGCAAAGCAATATAAAAATGGTTTTATCGGGCGGTTCCTCGATCAACTTCAAAAGCTTATTGGAAGCGGAATTATTCATCTTTTCCGCCATCCAGATCAACATTACCTTATGACCTCCCTCATAAGACTTCAAGGAAAGTTTTTTAACGATTTCCTGCGCTTCGTCTACGCCGATCAGCCCCTGTTTTTTTTCTATTTCAATAAGGCGGTACCAGTCAAAAAGGTTTCCATAGGGCTGCTCTGTCATGAACTGCCGCCACTCTTTCATATAGTGGTTGCTAACCGCATGTGATTTTACCTTATCCGAATTGGCCACTGGGAACGCAAAATGAACATCGGGGTGGGCAAAGGAATTGAACTTAAGATTACAGGAGGCATTCGCTCCTGTATTCTCCCCGTTTTGGTTCTGGCAGATGACATACTGGGCATACGCAATGGCCATGGGCAAAAGACCACAACCTTCAGGACCTACAAAAAGCTGGGCATGCGGTATTCTGCCAGCATCGGCACTTGAAGACAGGTGTTTCTTAATATGGGAAAGTCCTAAAATATCGGTGAACAACATGGGATCAAATATAGTTGTTTTCGAGGATAACAAAATTATCGGCGATAGCGATAAATTAACGGGACGGGCACTTCAACCCAAAAGTATAAATCTTTACATTTGCCACATCACAAAAGGAAAATGACATGAACGTATTGAATGACTTTAATTTCGAAAACAAAAAAGCGTTGGTGAGGGTAGACTTCAATGTTCCCCTTAACGATGCTTTTGAAGTCACGGACACCAATAGAATAGAAGCAGCGAAACCGACCATTATCAAGATTTTGGAAGATGGGGGTAGTGCGGTATTGATGAGCCATTTGGGCAGACCTGACGGGAAACGCAACCCTGATTTATCATTAAAACATATATGCGCCGCGGTTTCGGATAGTATTGGTGTTACTGTTAAATTTGTTGAGGACTGCGTTGGCGAAAAAGCTGAGAAAGCAGTCGCCGGCCTTAAAAGTGGCGAGGTACTTTTATTGGAGAACCTACGCTATTATAGTGAAGAGGAAAATGGGGATGAAGGGTTTGCCGAACAACTTTCGAAACTGGGGGATATCTATGTCAATGACGCATTTGGTACTGCCCACCGTGCACATGCTTCTACTACCGTCGTCGCCAAGTTTTTCCCGAACGCCAAATGTTTTGGGTATTTGTTGGCCAAAGAAATTGAAGCGATCGAAAAAGTAATGGCGACCGGTGAAAAGCCGGTCTTGGCAATTTTAGGTGGCGCAAAGGTATCTTCCAAAATTACCATCATAGAAAATATCCTGGACAAGGTCGATGATTTGATCATCGGTGGGGGCATGACCTATACCTTCATTAAAGCCCAAGGGGGCAAGGTTGGGGATTCTATTTGCGAAGATGATAAAATGGAGCTCGCTATGGAAATTTTGGAAAAAGCGAAGCAGAAGGGGGTAAACGTACACATTCCGGTAGATGTAATTGCAGCGGACGCATTCGACGCCAATGCACAAACACAAGTTGTGGATGTTGATAAAATACCCGACGGATGGCAAGGTTTGGACGCAGGACCAAAAACATTGGAAAACTTCAAAAAAGTGATCTTAGCCTCTAAAACCATTCTCTGGAACGGTCCCATTGGCGTTTTTGAAATGGAAAAATTTGCCAAAGGCACTATCGAGGTCGGAAACTATATCGCCGAGGCAACTAAAAACGGC
This sequence comes from Maribacter sp., assembly GCA_049793635.1. Classification (GTDB taxonomy): domain Bacteria; phylum Bacteroidota; class Bacteroidia; order Flavobacteriales; family Flavobacteriaceae; genus Maribacter. Next base: position 23,499 of record JBARCC010000336.1, read on the forward strand.
ACATTTTCACTTGTTGGAGGTGGAGATTCGGTTGCTGCCGTAAAACAATTCGGTTTTGAGAACAAAGTAAGTTATGTATCTACGGGCGGAGGTGCGATGTTAGAAAGTTTGGAGGGTAAAACCTTACCTGGTATCGCTGCAATATTAGGGTAGCAAAGGCGTTATCGATAAACGGGGTCAATGATAAATCGTACATTTTAAGAGAATAAATTTTATTACCATCAAAAAATGTACGATTTTCGTTTGTTCCGCTAATTAATTTTGCCGCAAATGAAGCTATCCTCTTACCATTACATGTGCCTAATAGGCTTGATGCTATTGCCTTTTGCTAGTACTGCCCAAGAAAAGGGCGCTAAAAAGAGAGCTACAAAGGTCAATAAAAAAAGCATCGAATTGGTCAAAGATTCTACCACAATCGATACGCTCGATACTGTGGAGGTCGTTGAGATGGATATCATTACCAAAACCACCCCCGAAGTATTCGGTCTTTTTAGACCTGCGGAGGCATCAAACTACCATCTTAAAGACCATGCGCTGGCCGCGAAGTTCGATAGTCTATGGATGAAGGAGTTGGTCGACGCCGCGCCTCTCTTTGATGAAATGTATCAAGAAATTTTAGAGCAGGACACCCTTGAGGTATACCAATACGATTTGCCAACGGATACGTTGAAGGCGCGTTTGGCACTATTGAACGAAAAAACACCCTTCAACGTAGAATACAATCCTTCTTTAGAAAGTGTGATCAAATCGTTCCTGACCCGAAAAAGAGCATTGATGGAGCGTATGTTGGTGATCAGTCAATTCTATTTCCCAATGTTCGAACAGGAGCTCGATAATAACGACATTCCTTTGGAAATGAAATATTTGTCCATCGTAGAATCGGCTTTAAACCCCAGGGCCCGTTCAAGGGTTGGTGCTACGGGTCTTTGGCAATTTATGTACGGTACAGGTCGGGAAATGAAGTTGGACATCAATAGTTATGTGGACGAACGTAGCGATCCTTTACGATCGACCAAGGCGGCCTGCCAATATTTAAATAGGCTGTACAGTATTTATGAAGATTGGGACTTGGCCTTAGCGGCCTACAACTCTGGTCCTGGAAACGTCAATAAGGCGATACGCAGAAGTGGCGGACAAAAAAACTATTGGAATATTCGAAGAAA
>JBARCC010000337.1:0-6596 GCA_049793635.1 Maribacter sp.
GTAAAACCCACTCGAATTGACATTGCGTTTTTGGTTCGCCGAATCGGTCAGTTCGAACGCTTTCTTTCCGCAGCGCAGCGAAGGAACAAAAGTGTATCGAGAACAGGTTTGGAACATGTAGGTTCTCGATACTATTTTCCCTCCTGAAAAGGTCGTGAAAATCACTCGAAGTGACACTACGTTTTGTGTTCGCCGAATCGGTCAGTTCGAACGCTTTCCTTCCGCGGCGCAGCGAAGGAACAAAAGCGTATGGAGAACAGGGTATTAAAGTGTTTAACGAAAACGTTCTTAAACGGAATCGAAAGGCGCGAGCTGATTGCGGTACAGTCTTTTTACACAGCCTCATAGGCGGAAACCTCGTGGTAGGGCTATTGGGGAAATTATTGAGCTGAAAAGACTTCCAACCGCACGTAAAGGAATACCATACAAACGTTACGGGCACATAAGACTTCGGACGGTTTCAACCCTAACAAGGCCTATTATCTATAGGTTGCCGTTGCGTATGACGTCTTTTCTAGATAGCTTTGAACAAACCTTACCTTATGGCGACCACAGATCTCCTATTACTAGCATTTCAGCGTTTCGATGCCGCCAATAGATTAGACCCGAATACCGAGGTTTACCAAGGGGTGACCTACCCAAAGGAGGTGCTTTACGGTATGCGAATGACCGAATGTTTGAATGCATATTGCCCGAATGCATCCGAAGCCTTACGCCTTGCCTCGCGATGCCAACATCTATGCAGGTGGGAAATACCAAGGGAACGGTACGATATGGATCGGAGAGGGTATTTGCAATGGCGGCTGGACCTGAAAAAATTCCACACCAGAAAAGCCGGGGAAATTTTAAGGGAACTCGGTTATGACGCACCCACCATCGATAAGGTCGGTTTTCTTCTGCAAAAGAAACACCTTAAAAGGAACGCCGAGACCCAGATTTTGGAAGATGTCGTCTGCTTGGTTTTTTTAGAGTTCTACTTCGAGTCTTTTGCCCAAAAACATCCAGAAGACAAAACAATTGATATTTTACAAAAAACCTGGGGCAAGATGTCACAAAGAGGCCAAGAACATGCCACGCGAGTGCCGCTTTCCAAGTTTGCGTCAGACTTGGTTTCAAAAGCGCTTACGCTGTAATCGATGAGGCACGTATAAGCTTAACATTTTAAAACGATAATAGCCATGGAACGTAACGAATTATATCCCATTTTTTTGAAAGTATCCAACCTGTGCATCCTTATCGTGGGAGGTGGGAACGTTGCCCTTGAAAAATTGACCTTTCTCTTAAAATCGAGCCCCAACGCCAAGGTAGAAATGGTATCGCCCATGTTCAGGAAAGAGACCGTTGAATTGGCCAGTTCATTCGACATCACCATGCATTCTGCGGTATATGACAAGCGTTTTCTTGAAGGGAAACATATGGTCATCGCAACCACCGACAGCGTGGCGGTAAACGAGCAGGTGTACCATGATTGTAGGGAAAGGCAACTTCTTGTCAACGTAGCGGACAATCCTCCGTTCTGTGACTTTTACATGGGTGGCATCGTCACTAAAGGCAATGTAAAAGTAGCCATTTCCACCAACGGGAAATCCCCCACCACCGCAAAGCGCTTACGTCAATTTTTTGAGGATGTACTTCCTGATAATATAGACGACCTGGTCAAAAATTTGAATGAATTCCGAAAGACCATCAAGGGTGATTTTGAAGAAAAAGTGGAGACCTTGAACGAATTTACAAAGGGGCTGGTGCAGAAAAAGGATGCGGAATAACCCGATACCACCATTCCCTTTCATGAAAGAGGGTACTTTAGAATTTCTGAAGATTTGATGGTTATTTTTAAACAAATGCGACCCCTATGAAAATTCTAATTGCCGAAGATGAAATTGCCCTACAGCAATCTATGGTGAACTATCTTCAGAAAGATGGTAATCTTTGTGAAACGGCATCCGATTATGAAGAAACGCTTTATAAGATAAGTCTATACGAATACGACCTATTGGTGCTTGACATTAATCTCATCAGCGGCAGTGGCCTCGATATCCTAAAAATGCTAAAGCAAGGGCATGCAAAAACGGCTACCTTGATTGTTTCGGCGAACAACTCCTTGGAGGATAAGTTGATTGGCTTGGATCTAGGGGCCGACGACTACCTCACCAAACCTTTTCACTTGGCAGAACTCAACTCACGCGTCAAGGCTATTTTAAGGCGTGGTAAATTTGGGGGTAACGAGTTGTTGGTTTTCAATGAAATAAAGGTGGATACCCGTTCTAAAGTCGCCTTCATTGAGAACAAGCCCATGCCCCTTACCAAAAAAGAATTTGATCTGTTGCTTTTTTTCATCACGAACAAAGGCCGCATACTCTCCAAGGAAATTATAGCCGAACACCTTTGGGGAGATGACAGCGATATGCTCGACAATTTTGATTTCATCTATGTACACATCAATAATCTTCGAAAAAAATTGACCGATGCCGGGGCAAAATATATTAAAACGGCCTATGGTAGCGGGTATAAATTTATCGATGAATAGGTATGGGAGCTATTGGAAAAAAAGTGAAATTGATCCATAAGACCTCGAAAACCTTCTTAAGGATCAGTGGTGTTCTGATGCTTCTTTCTACTGTAGCGTTGTATTTCTATGTAAAATTTTTATTGCAAAGGGAAGTCGAGGAAGAACTAAGGTCTACGGAAGCGCGCATTGAAAGTGTGATTCTGGCACACCAACAGGTATACCAATTGCCGCCAATGGTAGAAATACAGAAGGTCGACGAATCGGGGTTTGAAAAGTTGAAGGATACCCTCATATTCGACCCTTCACAGAATGAGATGGAAGCCTTTCGAGAACTTTCGACCTATACCACCATCCAAGGGCAAAATTACAGAATAATCGTTCGGGCCCTCATTGTGGAGTCTGAAGACATCTTGGTCGCTATTGTCGTTTCGTATGTAGTCATCATTGCATTGGTATTCATGTTTCTATTTTATATGAACAAGGCAAGAAATATGCGGTTGTGGTATCCTTTTTTCAAGAATTTAGAGGAAATGAAGAAGTTTTCGATAGCGTCGAACACACCTATAGCCCTTCAAGAAAGTGACATTCTCGAGTTTTCCGAACTAAACACCGAAATCATAAGCCTCACCAACAAGGTCCGTTCCGATTACAAGAACCTAAAACAGTATACCGAAGATGTTTCCCATGAGCTCCAAACGCCCCTTGCCATTATACGGGCCAAAATAGAGAACATTATCAATGGCAACCACCTCAACGAGGTTCAATATGAACATCTGACCAGCATTCAAACAGACATTTTTCGATTGACCCAAACCAATAAACGCCTTGCACTTCTGACCAAAATAGAGAACGGACAATTTGTGAACCCAGAGCTGCTTAGCCTAAATTCGGCGGTTCGCAAACGCCTTTCGAATTTCCATGAACTTTTCCCCGATAAAATCAAATTCTTGGAGAGCGACGCATTGAAGATAAAGGTGGATTCGTATTTGGCAGATGTACTTGTAGACAATCTTCTTTCAAACGCCTTAAAGCATTCTACGGAAAGTGCTAGGATACAGGTTCAAATTATAGGGCGGTCTCTTTTGATAAGCAATGAGGGCGTGGTCAAACTAGAACATCCTGAAAAGTTATTTTCCCGTTTTTATAGGGAATCACATACCACAAAATCAACAGGATTGGGGCTGGCGATTGTTAAACAGATCTGCGATATGTACGGCTATACCCCATCGTATGCTTTTATTGACCTTACCCATGTTTTCCAAATCGACTTTTAAGGACGGTACTTTAAGTTCTCTTTAGATTCTTCCCCTACTTTTGCCAAAAAGTATTGTTTATGTCGAAGAATGTATGCGTCCCATTCCTTTTATTAAGTGTCATATCCTCGTTATTTTCCCAAGAAAAAGTGTCGGTCTCAGGGCAATTATTTGATGCGGAAACCAAAGAAACGCTCCCATTTGCCACTGTTGCCGTACATAATTTCACAAATAATATACTGGTTACAGGAACCATAACAGACATCGACGGTAGGTTTGAAGTGCAAGAGCTTTCTTTGGGAAAATATGAACTCTATTTTTCTTTTATCGGATATACCAACAAGCAACAAACCTTCATCGCTGGTGGGCTGAACACCGTTTTTGATCTGGGAAAAATCGAACTAATACCGGCCGCAGAACAGCTTAACGAGGTGCAGGTGGTTGGCGAAAAGGCCACGACGAATTCAGACCTGAACAAGAAATCCTTTAATCTTGATAATAATATTGCCCAATCGGGAGGGTCTGTCCTAGATGCCATGAAAACGATGCCGGGCGTCACCTTTGACCAAGAGGGCAAGGTGGTCTTACGGGGAAGCGATAAGGTAGTGGTCTTGATCGATGGAAAACAAAGTAGCCTTACCGGATTTGGAAATCAAAAAGGCCTTGCGAACATTCCCGCATCCAATATCGAGAAAATTGAAATTATCAATAATCCGTCGGCCAAATATGATGCAAACGGTTTTGCGGGAATCGTAAACATTATCTACAAAAAAGAAAAACAAAAAGGGCTGAACGGTGATGTAGGCCTATCGTTTGGGCTGGGAGCCTTGGGCAAACGACAGGCGGATACCCCTACGGAACTGGGAAGCTATGCCACCAACCCGAAACTGATACCCAGCCTCAACCTGAATTATAGAACCGGTAAACTGAATTACTTTTTACAATCGGAATTTATTCTTCAAGAAGCATTGCCCAACAACGAGTTTACGACCCGTAACTATGACGATGGACGAAACATTATTTCACAAGTGCCGGAAAACCGGAGGCAGTTTCGTTCGATCATCAACGGGGGTATCGATTACGATATGGACGAACACAACAGTTTTACCTTTTCGGGCCTGTACGATAGGGAAAAACATATCGATACCTCACAGGTAGCGTTCATCAATTTGGATAACAACACACGAAACCGTTTTTACAATTGGCAAGAAGACGAGGTGACCCGCTTTATCAATGTAGCGGTAAACTACCGCCATACATTTGAACAGGCTGGGCATACCTTAAGTGCAAACGCGCAATATACACAGGGCCTGGAGGATGAAACCTATTCCCTTAACGATAGCTCTGCCGTGAGGGTTGGAAGGGACAAAACGAATATCCTGGCCATTGAGAACACAACGAGCGTTTCTACCGATTATGTACGTCCCCTAAAATCGGGCCGTGTGGAGCTGGGCGCAAAATTACGGATCAGAAGGTTACCGGTCGATTATACAATTACGCCGGGTGACCAGTCCATCATCTATCCAGATTTGGGAACCTTTTCCGATTGGGGCGAGAATCTGTACGCCGGCTATGCGAACTATCTTTTGGAAAAGGAAAATTATGATGTGGAGGCCGGGCTTAGGGCAGAGCAGACCGACGTCTTTTACGATGTGGACCCCGTAAACGCTTATTATCCAAATAATGATAACTATGCTTATTTTGAGCTTTTCCCGAGAATGCGTTTTACCTATAAACTCAACGATTACAATAGGCTATCGGTATTTTATAATCGACGGATCGATCGCCCTGGTGAGCCCGAACTTCGAGTGTTCCCAAAATATGACGATCCAGAGCTTCTGAAAGTCGGTAATCCCTATCTACGCCCCCAGTTTACCGACGCTTTTGAAATTGCCCATAAATATTCGTGGAATTCTGGCTCCATCTTTTCAGCTGTTTACCATCGGATCATACAGGACCAGTACCTGCGCATCTTTGCCATAGACGATTCCAATGCCGATTATGATATCGTAAACCGAATCTATCAAAATACGGGAAGCGCTACCAATACGGGTATTGAGCTTTTATTGAGCCAAGATCTCACTTCAAATTGGAAAATGTCGGGTAGTCTTAACACGTATTCCAATGCCATTGATGACTATCAAGGAAGGTTACTTTTCCCTTTTGAGCGAGATTTTACCATCGCTGCCTCTACCGCCAATGCCTATGATGTGAAGATGAACACGGAGTTCGCCTTACCAAAAGACCTTACGCTGCAGCTTACGGGCATTTACTTCTCTAAAAGGAACATCCCTCAAGGGGAGGAACTCGCACGTTCCTCGATAGATTTTGGCATCAAGAAAAGCTTGTGGAATAAAAAAGCGGAACTGATCTTTTCTGCAAGCGATGTTTTCAATCGCTTCGGGATTCAACAACAGATCATCAACGAAGGGTTTACCGCCCTATATCAGAATTTTTACGAGACCCAGATTTTTAGGTTAGGGTTTACGTATAAAATATAAGCGCATACTCCCTAAACATAGATCAAACTTTAAAATTCCTTTAGATTCATCGTTTACATTTAATGTGTAAAAGCATTGACCTTGATTATTTAACGAGGTCGTTAAAGTTCTATGAATATAAAAATCACGGTAAAATGGAAAAACCTTTTGTTCCTGTTTACCGCACTGTTTCTTCTGTCTTCACCTATACGTTCACAAAGCAAAGGCATTGAAATCCTCTCTAACCGCCTAGTTGAATAACCGTTTAAAAGTTGTAAACAACGAACTTCTGCACCGCTAGATATTAGTGTTTGGATACCATCGCGCGCCGTTATGCGTTGAGTAATAGTGATT
>JBARCC010000338.1:0-10888 GCA_049793635.1 Maribacter sp.
CACGTTTATGGTCATAGGCGACGACAATAGATTTGTTATCCAGAAGTACGCTTTGCATACGCCCATAGGGGCAGGCGATGATACAGACCTGTTCCCTGAACCAGGCAAAGACAAAATAGAACACCGCGGTAAAGATGAGTAAGGATATAAGGGTACTGATATGCTGTAACGGCCCGTCGGTCATGTACCGTATCAATCGATCACTGCCGATCAGATACGCTAGAAAGACATTGGCGATCAGGAACGAAATGACGAAAAAGGCAATCCATTTGATGACCCGTTTACGTATTTTTTCCGCATTCCATTCTTGCCTGTCCAAGCGAATCTGCGCCCCACGATCACCATCTATCCAAAATTCTATTCTACGGAATACCATTTCCATGAAAATGGTCTGTGGGCACATCCACCCACAAAAAATACGCCCGAAAGCAACCGTAAACAAGGCAACGAAGATGACCCCGATGATCATTGAAATGACGAATAGGTGAAAATCTTGCGGCCAAAAGGGGAAGCTTAGGATATTGAAACGACGTTCCAGCACGTTGAACATCATAAACTGGTTACCATTAATTTTTAGGAAGGGTGCGGAGATTAAAATTGCCAGTAAAAAATAGCTTACATAGGTACGGTATTTCCAAAATGTACCACTGGGTTTTTTGGGGAATACCCAAGCGCGTTTCCCTTCTTCATTTATCGTTCCTATGGTATCCCTAAAGTTATCTTGGTCTTGTGACATTTCGTAACTCCCTTACTTCCCTGTTTTTTAGAGGGAAACTGTTTAACTTTTTTATTATTCTATGTTACCAAAGGACGAACAGGTTGGTGTTTGTAAGATATTGTTCATATCCATTACCATTCTTGTGGTATGTTGCACCAAGCTTCTCTTGACATTTTGGTCAAGTGGCTTTGCTATTCAATAACAGTTCCCGAACCGTCTATGGTTTTGATATACTCCAAGGTGTCAATTTCCACTTTTATAGGTATGGAATCTACCGCTGGCGCATCGACTTTCATATGGGGGTCGATCCAAATTTCACCTTCTGCCGCCTTTGGATTAGCGGACGTTGTTCCCTGAAACGTCAACACATAACTGGCGACTTGGGCCATTTCTACCGGCTTTAAGGTCTGTTTCCATGCAATCATCCCTTTACCGTCCCTACCGCCCTCAGAAATCGTATTGAAGACATTTTTAATACCTCCACCAAGAATCCAGTTGGCATCGGTCAGGTTGGGGCCGATGCCACCGCCACCATCGGCCATATGACAGGCAACACAGTTGGTCGCAAAAATCGATTTCCCGGCATTCACATCAGATGCATCGGTCAATAGCTCCACCGTATTCACATCTACCAGATCTTTCGCATTTTTCTTATATTCCTCTATCTCAGCTTGGGCAATTGAGACTTCAGTCAAGTACTCCGTATCTTGGTCATAGCCTCCAAGAATATGAAAACGGACCATATACACCACCCCGAAAATGATAGAGGCATAGAACATGTACACCCACCATGGCGGTAGCTTATTGTCCAGTTCACGGATGCCGTCATAATTATGGTCTAGAATAATTTCGCCTTCCTCCTCCATAGGCTTGGAACCCAATAATTTGGCATACATTCTTTTACCCCAGGTCCATTCCCACTTTTTTGTAGTGGCCAAGAGATAGCGCTCTTGGGCCTCTTTGGAAAGCGTTTGGAACATGACATTTTCTATGGCTTGAACGATGAATGCTATGGCAATAAGCAGCATCAGTATAAAAAGCATGAACCATTGCATCATGGGATATTCGAGGATCGCGGGCTTATCGCCGGCATCTACAAAATACTCCATCATTACTAGAATACTGAAGAAGGTTGCGGTGATGTATAACCACCATGGTTTTGTGTTTTTCATAATCCGTGGTTTTGTTGGTGAGAGTCTTCTAAGGGTAATTCGCTCATTTCCTTGACATGCTCTTTGGATGCCGTAAATACCCACAAAAACAGCAATATGAAGAAGACGAAGAAGATGAGCAGTGATATCATAGGGTATGTGGCCACCCCATCGATAGTTTCCATATATCCTTTTACAAATTTTAACATGTTTTTTTTGGATTTTAGAGGCCAGACTTTAGATTCGAGATACACTTGTTTAGCAATAGGTGCTGTTCTTCTAACATCTCAAATCTCATGTCTAACATCTGATTTTACTTATGTTCAGTTACCAATTCGTTGGTTTCCTTGATTTTGATATCGGTGCCCAAGCGCTGTAAATAGGCGATGAGGGCAACGATTTCGCGGTTCCTCATTTCAATGAAGGCCTCCCCATTATCGGAGGCAAATTTTTTATCCGCCTCATAACCCCTTGCAAAATCGGGGTCCGTATATAGGTTCTTTTCAATTTTGGTGGCTTGCATCTTCATCGAGGTCTGTGCGTTGGCAATCTCTTCTTGCGTATACGGCACGCCCAATGACACCATAGCTTCCATTTTGCCCTCTATACCGCTACGGTCATGTTCATCACGTACCAGCCACTGATATGCAGGCATAATGGAGCCGGAAGAGGTACTCTGTGGATCGTACATGTGGTTGAGGTGCCAGTTATCGGAATATTTACCACCTATGCGCAGCAGATCGGGCCCGGTACGTTTGCTTCCCCACAGAAAGGGATGGTCATACACGAATTCCCCGGCTTTTGAATATTCACCATACCGCTCCACTTCACTTCGGAAAGGGCGTACCATTTGGGAGTGGCAGCCTACGCAACCTTCCCGTATATAAAGGTCGCGACCCTCCAGTTCCAATGGGGTATAGGGTTTTACGCTCGTAATGGTAGGGATGTTGGATTTCACCAAAATCGTGGGTACAATCTGGATAATTCCGCCGATAAGGATGGCCACGGTAGCTAAAATGGTAAGTTGAATAGGCTTACGCTCTAGCCAATTATGAAAGGTTTCGCCCGCCGTTCTTTTCTTGGATACGCGGGTCAGCGCAGCAGCTTCTGCCAATTCATCGGCAATCGTGCTTCCCTGTTTAATGGTGACCACTACATTGTAGATCATTACACAGGCGCCCACAATGTACATGCTGCCGCCAATGGCGCGCATCCAGTACATCGGCATAATTTCATTGACGGTTTCTAAAAAGTTACCATACACCAAAGTCCCATCAGGATTAAAATCTTTCCACATGAGCGCTTGCGTGAAGCCAGCTACGTACATGGGTAGCGCGTATAGAATGATTCCTAAAGTTCCGATCCAGAAATGGAAATTGGCCAAGCCTCTTGAATATAGTCTGGTTTTCGTCATCTTTGGAATCAGCCAGTAGATCATCCCGAAGGTTAAAAAGCCGTTCCAAGCCAGGGCACCCACGTGTACGTGGGCAATGATCCAATCGCTAAAATGGGCGATGGCATTTACGTTTTTAAGGGATAATAACGGACCTTCAAAGGTGGCCATACCATATCCAGTAATCGCTACGACCATAAATTTTAGAACGGGATCTGTCCGTACCTTGTCCCAAGCACCACGTAGGGTCAAAAGGCCGTTGATCATACCTCCCCAAGAAGGAGCTAATAGCATAATGGAAAATGCAACGCCTAGATTTTGTGCCCAATCTGGCAAGGAAGAATACAATAGATGGTGAGGTCCTGCCCAGATATAGATAAAGATCAGCGACCAGAAGTGGACGATGGATAATTTGTAGGAATAAACAGGCCTGTTCGCCGCTTTGGGAACAAAGTAATACATGAGCCCCAAGAAAGGCGTGGTCAAAAAGAACGCGACCGCATTATGCCCGTACCACCATTGTACCAAGGCATCTTGGACACCCGCATATACCGAGTAACTTTTAAAAGCACTGACCGGAAGCGCCAAACTGTTGAAAATGTGGAGTACGGCGACGGTTACAAAGGTGGCCAGGTAAAACCAGATGGCAACGTATAAGTGGCGTTGCCTTCTTTTGATCATGGTACCGATCAAGTTTGCACCGAAGGCTACCCAAACGATTGCGATGGCTATATCTATAGGCCATTCCAGTTCAGCATATTCTTTGGAAGAGGAGTACCCCAATGGAAGGGTTATGGCGGCGGCAACAATTATCGCTTGCCAACCCCAGAAATTAAAATTACTGAGAAAATCGCTGAACATCCTCGCTTTCAATAGACGTTGGGTGGAGTAGTATACCCCCGCAAAAATGGCGTTTCCAATGAATGCAAAAATAACGGCATTGGTATGTAACGGACGCAAACGACCAAAACTTAACCAAGAGATACCATCGGTAAGGTTGGGAAACATGAACATAAAGGCCAGTAAAAGCCCTACCGACATTCCCACGATGCCCCAGAACATGGTGGCATAGAGGAACTTTTTAACAACCTTGTTGTCGTAATAAAACTGCTGTACTTCCATAGGAAATTAATATTTAGTTGGATTTTAGTTTGGAAAATGGAAATGAGGGGAAGAGCTCAGAAAAGTGATTCTTAGTTTGTGTTTAAGACCTTGGCCCTTAGTCCTTCATTTTTCACTCTTTTCTGATTCGGTTTTAATAGTAGTCTTCGGGAGCACCAGTTCATCGTCGAACAGCATTCGAACCGATGGTGTATACGAATCATCGTACTGCCCGTTCCTTACCGATACGATAAAGGCTATGAAAAAAATGACCGCTACCACAATACTGATGGTCAATAACACATAAATAACACTCATACCTACCTGAATTATAGGGTAAAATTATACCCATATTATTTTTTAAAACATGACAACGGTCATGTTGTACACTCATTCTAATTTTCTTCCCAGTATATTCGTCATCACCGTGGTAAACACCACAATGGTAATGGAACTTAGGGGCATCAGAATAGCTGCGATCACGGGTTGTAATTGCCCGGTCACCGCAAAATAGAGACCGACGATATTGTATAGAAACGAGAGCACAAAACTCATTTTGATAATGCCCATCGCTTTTTTGGAGGCCATAATGTAGCGGTGTAATTGTCTGAACTTGGTCGCATCTAAAATACCATCGCACGCCGGGGAAAAAACGCTAGTATTCTCGGAGATGGCGATCCCTACGTTGCTCTGTGCCAAAGCTCCTGCATCATTTAGACCGTCACCAACCATGAGTACTTTCTTGCCCTGTTCTTGCAAGGACCTAATAAATTCAAGTTTTGTTTCTGGCTTTTGGTTAAAATAAAGCGGGGTTAGCTTGGGAAGCAATAGTTCCAATTTCGATTTTTCACCCTCGTTATCTCCCGACAGGATAGCAAGTTGTACCATTTCGGACAGATTTTGGAAGAGCTCGGAAAGTCCTTCCCGATATTGGTTGTGAAATAGGTAACGTCCTTTGTAGCTATCGTTACTGCTGATGTGTACAGAGGTGGTCATTTTATCGCGGTAAAGTTCGTTACCTACAAAATCGGCAGAACCTACTTTGATATGGGCATCCCCAAGACTTCCTTCGACACCTTTGCCCACATGTTCTTCAAACTCATCTAGCACACGAATATTCTGCGCTGTGAGAATATCATATAACGCCCTACTCAACGGATGGTTGGAGGCCCTTATCGTGTTTTTGAGTAGCGACTCTTCGTCAGGGGTCAATGGCATTCCTTCATACTCCGCAGTGCTTTTTTGGCTTGTTGTAATCGTGCCGGTCTTATCGAAGATAGCGGTGTCTATTTGGGCCAATTGTTCGATGGTCTGTGTATTCTTTAAATAGAACTTACGTTTGCCAAAAATGCGCAACATGTTCCCTAGGGTAAAGGGCGATGCCAAGGCAATGGCACAAGGGCACGCAATGATGAGCACGGCAGTAAATACGTTCAGTGCTTTGCTAGGGTCGTGGAACAACCAGAACGTGGTCCCGACCAACGCAATGGAAAGCACGGCTACCGTAAAACGTTTTCCAATGCTATCGGTAAGGGTTTGGAACCTTGCAACTTTATCACTTTGAAAAATAGAATTGCTCCATAACTGGGTAAGGTAGCTTTGGGATACCGATTTTAAGGCGAGCATCTCCATGGCGCCTCGTACTTGTTTTCCGCCGGCAAAAATTTTATCTCCTGCGTTTTTACGTACAGGCTGGGATTCGCCGGTAACGAAGCTATAGTCTATGTTGGTGCTGTCACTGACCAGGATACCATCTACAGGAATCAGTTCTTCATTTCTAATGAGCAATCGGTCTCCTTTTTCAATAGCATGGACCTGGGTGGTTTCTTCTTTTCCGTTAGCAGTTATACGCGTAACCGCAATGGGGAAATACGATTTGTAATCACGTTCAAAGGAGAGAAAGGCATAGGTTTTCTGCTGGAAGAATCTACCCAGCAACAAGAAGAAGACCAAACCGGTCAAAGAATCGAAAAAACCGCTTCCCCAATCGAACATAATTTCTAGTGTACTTCTTATGAACAGGACAAGAATGCCCAGTGCAATGGGTACATCAATATTCAACATTTTAGAACGCAGACCTTTGTAAGCGGATATGAAATAATCATTCGACGCATACAATAGTACAGGTAGGGAAAAAACAAACATCAACGCTCTGAACACCCCTTGATATTGATTGAGCCAAAATTCACCGCTTTCATTTTGGTTGGTGGAAAGGTCGAAATATTCAGGAAAGGAAAGGAACATCACGTTGCCGAACGCAAAACCGGCGACCCCTAGTTTGTAGATAAGACTACGGTCGACCGATTTCTTTTTCGTGTCAAAATCATCCAATGAAATATATGGTTCATAGCCTATTCTGGCCAGTAATGCCACAACTTCCTTGAGTGAAATTTTGGAGCTTTTGTAGGTAATGCGAACCGTTTTCTTGGGAAAATCTACCTGTGAACCGCTAAGGAACGGGTTTATTTTGTTGAGGTTTTCCAATATCCAAATACAAGAACTACAATGAATATGCGGAATGTAGAGGTTGATGATCTGAACGTCGTCCTCATTGAATGCTACTAATCTATCGACAATTTTGGCGGTATCCAAAAAGTCGTATTTTCCTTCAACTGTTTTAGGGGTGGCACCGGCAGCAGCTTGTAGCTCATAGTAATAGGATAAGTCGTTGCTCGAGAAAATATCGTATACCGTTTTGCATCCATTACAGCAGAAATCCTTTTCATCGAACAGAATTGGCGCAATAGCACAATCGTCACCACAATGGTAACACTTTACCGTATTCATACACATTTGCTTTATACCTGTGGCAAAGGTGTGGAATGATCGCTTTTTAAAATATGACGGATGTCATAGTCTGTAATGTATAATCTCATTTACTTTGGGGACAGCATCAATTTTATGAAATAATGAAACACATTATCCTTCCGACCGACTTTTCATCAAATGCCCTTAACGCTTGTACCTATGCGCTAAGGCTTTTTGAAAATGAACGGTGTACCTTCCACGTCTTAAATTGCTATTCCCCTTTGGCATCGCATCACAATGAATATGAAGTTGGTTCTGGTCTTGGTGCGAGAGACGTTCATGGCATGCATTCGGAAAAGGGATTGGAACGTTTTATAGCCAAACTAAAAAGTGCTGCACATAGGCCATGGCATTTTTTTAAAAGCAAAGCATCG
This sequence comes from Maribacter sp., assembly GCA_049793635.1. Lineage (GTDB taxonomy): Bacteria > Bacteroidota > Bacteroidia > Flavobacteriales > Flavobacteriaceae > Maribacter. The sequence goes on from JBARCC010000338.1 coordinate 7,546, forward strand.
CCAAGGGTATTGACCAATGAATTAAGGGATGTGATCCAAGAAACCAAAGCAGAACTGATCATTATGGGCACCAAAGGTGCATCTGGTTTACAAGAGATTTTCATGGGTAGCACTACCGTTCAGGTAATTAAATCGATACATTCTTGTCCGGTTTTGGCCATACCTGAAAACTTTGATTTTAAAGCGCCATTGGAAATTGCATTTGCGACCGACTTATATAGATTCTATTCTAAATCGGAATTACAACCGGTCATTAATTTGGCCAAAGCCTTTAATTCTACTATACAGATCGTAACCGTACAGGAAGAAGGAATTGCCTTGAGTGATACCCAAAAATTTAATTTACGTGCCATTCAAAAGCATTTGGGCGATATACCCAGTTATCTGGTGTTTACCACACTCAACGATTCCATCTCAAGGACTTTGGAGTTGTTCGTGGAGGAACTTGGGATATATTTATTGGCCCTTCTTAACTATCCGCAGGAATATTTAGAAAAGTTGAGTCGAGAACCAGTGGTGAAAAAAATCGCTTTTCATACGCGGATACCCCTTCTGGTCATCCCAGAAATTACCATGGGCATATCTTCAAGGAGCGTAAATGACAGGGCATTGACCTCAGCTTAGCGAAGGCGGCCGATGGGATGGTCTTCATAAAAATCCTCAAAGGTCTTTTCTGTAGTATACTCATCCGTGAGTACTTTATAGACCATATAGACCACTGCAACCTGACCCAAAACGGTCACATAAAATACCCAGTTGAAGGGGAAGTTCATCGCTGCCATAATCGTTACGGTAATGAGTATCAAGGTCGTGGCACCGACCCAAAACATAGCTGTTGATTTCATTTTTTCTTTTAAAGATACACAAATAGCACAAGAAATAGGCTTCAAGTTTTGGTTCGTCATTACATGCTAAAGACGGTTCATCGCTATTTGTTAAGATTTTTCTTTTCATTTTTTAAGCATCCCGAAATTCTTTTGTAGTTGAAAATCTTCAACGTACTGTATATAAAGTCCAAGACTTAACTCATCGTCATAACTATTTATTTGTCAATAAGTTGTAATTCTATTTTCAATTCCTAGGTTATCGTATTGGTTTAAATATCCACCGCATTGATAGCATTCTTCTTCTTTTAAAACCATTAAATCGGTAAAGATTTTGGTTTTCATGTGGTGGATTCCATTTTAAAAAAGTTTCACTTTTGTCAAGAAACTAAGGTTACCTGTGGGTTTTCATTCAGCACCAAATGGGAATGATAAAATGTACTTGCTTTAAAAAGAATGGCGGACTAGCTGTTTGGAGGAATTTGGATTCCTAAACAAAAGGGGGAATGTTAAGTGTAGAAATCGCTTTGCTTGGTAATCCTTAGAGTTCCTTGAGTGCGGTATCGGGTGTAGTGTTAAGCTGATATTCATTAGGAGCAAGGAGCAAGGAGCAAGGAGCAAGGAACAAGGAGCAAGGAGTCAAGAAAAAAGGCCCCTTGATGCTAATACCTCATTAGGCTTCGCCCCAGGGTAGTCATTTTGTTCACCTAAAAATTTTGTTAAATAAAACAAAACATCTAGAGGTACTACACGATAAGAATTAGATTTGTTGGGTTACTTTTTGCGTATTCATTTCGTTCCTTCGTTCTTATGAAAATAAAGTATATCGTGTATAGTTTTTTGATCATCGGCATTAGTGCGCTGGTCGTTTACCGAATTAATGCAAATAATGAAGTTGGTGCCAAGCCAACCGCAGAAGGCGCAACTACGGCCACTAGGGTTAGAGGCATGGTTTTGAGACCCCAGAAATTCAACGATAACATCTCTCTTTCCGGAACCATCGAAGCCAATGAGCAAATAGAAATACGAAGCGAAATCTCTGGAGTGGTAGAGTCCATCAATTTCAAGGAAGGTAGTACCGTTTCTCAAGGTCAGGTTTTATTCAGGGTAAACGACATTGAGCTACAGGCACAACTTTCAAAGGTGCAGACCGCCCAGAAATTAGCATCCGAGAACGAGAGAAGGGCAAAATTACTACTGGGAAAACAAGCCATCAGTCAAGAGGAATACGAAATCGTAAGTGCAGATTTTCAGTCTGCAAGTGCAGAATCACAACTTATTTCGGCCCAACTTTCAAAAACGGTGGTTCGTGCACCATTTTCTGGAACCATCGGATTACGGTACATTTCCAAAGGAACCTATGTGACCCCTTTGACCACCATTGCTAAATTGGTCAATACCAATCAATTGAAAATCACCTTTTCCGTGCCTGAAAAATATACTTCCCAGATTTCAGTAGGTTCTAACCTTACTTTTACCACCTCTGACAGTAAGGAAGAGCACACGGCAAAAGTATACGCGGTAGAGCCTGAAGTAGAGATTGCAACTAGAACCTTAAGAATGAGGGCCATTGCTGAAAACAATGACGGTAAATTATATCCTGGTACGTATGCCAACGTGAGTTTACCCTTGCAAACCATAGATAATGCATTAATGGTACCTTCAGAATCCTTGATCCCCGTGCAAAATGGTAAGCGGATTTTTATCGCTGAACAGGGCAAGGCAAAAGAAATTGACGTTGAGATTGGGGCACGTACCGGAAATTCGGTAAGGGTGACCTCTGGATTAAAGGCCGGGGATACCATTTTGACCTACGGGGTAATGGCCTTGAAAAACGGAACCCCGGTGAACATCGATTTTGAGGAACCGACCACCATTTCTGCAGAGTAATGAATTTATCTACCTTAAGCATTAAACGCCCGGTTCTTACTATTGTAATGAACCTTACTATTGTTTTATTCGGTATTATAGGATATACCTACTTGGGGGTTCGTGAATTTCCGTCCATTGATCCCGCACAGGTTTCGGTGCGTACCAATTATTCAGGTGCAAATGCGGATATTATCGAATCGCAGATTACGGAGCCGCTCGAAAAAGCGATCAATTCGATTGACGGTATTCGAAATATTACTTCTTCAAGCATACAAGGTTCCAGTTCGATCAGCATTGAATTTAATTTGGACAAAAATCTCGAAGATGCGGCGAACGATGTGAGGGATAAAGTTTCCCAAGCCGTAAGAAGTCTCCCCGAAGATTTAGATGCGCCACCGGTGGTTTCCAAGTCCGACGCCGATGCCGATCGTATCTTGTCCATGACCGTGCAGAGCGATGGAAAGAATATTTTAGAATTATCCGATTACGCTGAAAATGTCATCGCTCAGCGTATAGAGACCATACCAGGGGTGAGCAGTGTTCAAATATGGGGACAGCGTAGGTATGCGATGCGGCTATGGATCGATCCCTTGAAATTGGCATCCTACGGGCTTACCGTTGCCGATGTACGAACAGCATTATTGGCG
>JBARCC010000339.1:0-5240 GCA_049793635.1 Maribacter sp.
CTAAAACAGTGGGAGAAGGCGCTACGGTGAAACGTACGCAACGCATCGCTTCCATCAAGGTCGGTGAAGGGATTGTGGGACGCGTGGTGGATACTTTAGGAACGCCTATTGATGGGAAAGGTCCTATTTCAGGAAAAACCTATGAGATGCCGTTGGAGCGTAAAGCCCCAGGGGTAATTTATAGAGAGCCTGTTACCGAGCCTATGCAATCGGGTATTAAAGCGATAGACGCCATGATTCCCGTAGGTAGAGGACAACGGGAATTAGTGATAGGGGACCGTCAGACCGGAAAGACTACCGTTTGTATCGATACCATACTTAACCAGAAAGAATTTTATGACGCGGGTAAGCCCGTCTACTGTATCTACGTTGCGATAGGGCAAAAGGCATCTACGGTGGCAGGTATTGCACAAGTATTGGAAGACAAAGGCGCCATGGCCTACACCACCATAGTAGCTGCAAATGCATCTGATCCTGCACCAATGCAGGTATATGCTCCTTTTGCAGGAGCCTCCATCGGGGAATATTTCCGTGATACGGGCCGCCCTGCATTGATTATTTATGATGATCTATCGAAACAAGCGGTAGCCTACCGTGAGGTATCCCTTTTGTTGAGAAGACCCCCAGGACGTGAGGCATACCCTGGTGACGTTTTCTATCTACACTCCAGACTACTGGAGCGTGCGGCAAAAGTGATCAATAACGATGCCATTGCAAAGGAAATGAACGATTTGCCAGAAGTGTTAAAGCCTATGGTAAAAGGGGGTGGTTCATTGACCGCCTTGCCCATCATTGAGACACAGGCAGGAGATGTTTCCGCATATATCCCGACCAACGTAATTTCTATTACCGATGGTCAGATATTCTTGGAACAAGATTTATTCAACCAAGGGGTGCGACCGGCGATTAACGTGGGTATTTCCGTATCGCGTGTGGGGGGTAACGCCCAGATTAAATCGATGAAAAAGGTGGCGGGTACTTTAAAATTGGACCAAGCGCAGTTCCGTGAATTGGAGGCTTTTGCCAAGTTCGGTTCAGATTTGGATGCAGCAACCTTGAACGTCATTGAAAAAGGACGTAGAAACGTTGAGATTTTAAAGCAAGCGCAGAACGATCCTTTCACCGTTGAAGATCAAGTAGCGATCATTTATGCAGGTTCCAAAAACTTGTTGAGGGATGTTCCTGTAAATAAGATTAAAGAATTTGAACGCGATTATCTAGAATTCTTGAACGCAAAGCACAGGGATGTTTTGGACACCTTGAAAGCTGGAAAACTAACGGACGAGGTTACGGATACCTTGACCGCGGTGTGTAAAGACCTTTCGGCGAAGTATAAATAATCCCCTCTTAGTCTCCCCAAAGGGTAGAAACGGAAATCTGACATAATAATTATTAAAGTCCTTTCCTTCGGAAAGGATTTAGGATAGGAAAAAGATGGCAAACTTAAAGGAAATACGGAATAGGATATCGTCGGTTTCATCAACGATGCAGATCACCAGTGCCATGAAAATGGTTTCTGCCGCTAAACTGAAGAAAGCGCAAGATGCCATTACCGCGATGCGCCCCTATGCTGACAAACTTACCGAGTTGTTACAGGGCTTGAGTGCAAGCATGGAAAGTGATTCCAGTAGTGCCTATGCCGATAACCGTACCGTCAAAAAAGTATTGGTGGTTGCAATAACTTCAAACCGGGGGCTTTGTGGGGCATTCAATACCAACATTTTAAAACAGTCCGTAAACCTTGCCGAGAATGTACATTCGGGAAAAGAAGTGGATTTTTTGGCCATTGGTAAAAAAGCCAACGATTATCTAGGGAAACGGTATAAGGTAATTGCCAATCATAGTAAAGTATACGAAGACCTTACCTTTGACAACGTAGCCGAGATAGCGGAAAGCCTGATGGAGCTGTTCAGGGAAGGTTCTTATGATCGCATTGAAATTGTGTATAATAAGTTCAAAAATGCGGCTACCCAAATCGTGATGACGGAACAGTTTCTACCTATTGTTCCCATGGCAGGCGGCAGTAGTGTGAGTGCAGATTATACCTTTGAGCCCTCAAAAGCTGAAATTGTGGAACAACTCATCCCTAAATCGTTGAAAACACAATTGTATAAGGGAATCCGTGATTCTTTTGCCAGTGAGCATGGTGCACGTATGACCGCAATGCATAAGGCTACCGATAACGCTACAGAACTAAGGGACCAACTCAAATTGACCTATAACAAAGCAAGACAGGCCGCCATCACAAACGAAATCCTTGAAATCGTTGGTGGTGCCGAGGCGTTGAACAATTAGAATCTTTCGCCAAGTCATTGCCCAAGCATAGCCGACGATTAGTGGAATGCTAAATTCAAAATAATGAAAACCCCACAGCGAAGTGGGGTTTTCTGTTTTCTACAGGTAATATTCTAATTTTTAACCGACTTTTGTCGTCTTTATGGAATCTAATAAAACGGCCTTACTTTTTATTTTCATTACCATTCTGGTCGATGTCATCGGGATAGGCATCATTTTACCCATAATTCCAGATTTGATTATGGAATTGACCGGCGAAGGTACCGCCGAAGCCGTAATTTATGGCATGTGGCTGACGACCGCTTTCGCTGGGATGCAGTTTTTGTTTTCCCCCATTCTTGGTGAAATATCAGATAAATATGGCAGACGCCCCATTTTGCTTATGGCCTTATTGGGTTTGAGTATCGACTATATGATCCATGCTTGGGCGCCTACGATTGCATGGTTATTTCTTGGCCGCTTTTTAGCAGGGATTACGGGGGCGAGTTTCACGGTGGCATCCGCGTACATTGCCGATGTGAGTACGAAAGAGAATAAAGCAAAGAATTTCGGACTTATCGGAGCTGCTTTTGGCATCGGATTCATCATTGGTCCCGGAATAGGAGGATTTTTTGGCGAAATTGATATTCGATTGCCTTTTTATATTGCCGCCGGTTTAACGTTTGCAAACTTTTTGTTCGGTTGGTTCTTTGTTCCCGAGTCGCTCGCTATCGAGAAGAGAAGGGCTATCAATCCCTTAAAAATGATACCTGGCGTATCCTTGGTCGCTCTGCGAAACTATAAAGGACTCTTGCTGTTGATCACGGCTTTCTTCCTGGCTAATTTAGCGGGGCAAGCCTTGCCCTCCACTTGGTCGTACTATGGTATTGAACGGTATGATTGGAATCCAAGGCAAATTGGGATTTCGTTAATGGTCGTCGGACTTTTAGTAGCCATCGTGCAAGGGTTTTTGGTGGGTAAATTGGTCACTGCTTTCGGAAAGAGAAGGGTAATTATTTTCGGCTTTATGTTCTGGACCCTAGGGATGTTTCTATTCTCCTTTGCAAAAGAACCATGGATGCTCTATGCTTTTTTGATTCCGTACGCGTTAGGGGGCATCGCCGGTCCTACCGTGCAAGGGGTCATCTCCAATCAGGTGTCCGACAAAGAACAGGGAATCTTACAAGGCTCCATCACCGGTCTTGTGAGTATTACCGCAATTTTGGGACAATTGATTTTTTCCCCGGTGTTCTATTATTTTATCAGGCCTGAAGGAGACATTTACTTCCCTGGTGCTCCCTATACGTTGGCAGCTCTTTTTCTACTTGCTGCTTTTTGCTTTGCCTTGACCGCCATTCGCCGTATGAAGGTAGAGCCTGAGTAAAAAAAATGTACTAAAAGGTAACATTTTCAAATAACTGCATCTAAAGGGCATTAAACCATAAAAACCCTTAAGATGAAAACAATCAAAAAAGTACTTTTAGGAGTAGTATGCACATTGGCCTTTTTCGGTACTGCACAAAATGACCCATTTCACGTAGAAGTACGTGGAAGTGGACACCCTATTCTTCTATTCCCTGGTTTTGCGTGCACTGGTGATGTATGGACCGATACTGTAAAAGAACTCGCTAAAAACTATCAATGCCACGTATTTACCTTTGCGGGTTTTGGAGAGGTGCCTGCCATTGAAAAACCTTGGTTGCCCAAAATGAAAGCAGGGGTTCTCGACTATATTTCAAATCAACATCTAAAAGACCCGATAATCATCGGGCATAGTTTAGGAGGTGCTTTGGCCTTGTGGTTGGCAACCGAGAGCGATGCTTATCAACAAGTGATCGTTATAGATGCACTACCTTCTACGGGTGCGGTGATGATACCGAATTTTAAAAGTGAAGATATGGTCTATGATACTCCTTATAACCAGCACGTGCTCGCGATGAACGACACCGATTTTGAGGCAATGGCCGTTCAAATGGCCGAGGGTATGACAGTCCTAAAAGAAAAGCAATCTATAGTAAAGGATTGGATATTGAGGGCAGACAGGGAAACGTACGTCTACGGCTACACCGATCTATTAAGATTGGATCTAAGGGAAGATTTAGAAAAAATTAAGGTACCGGTTACCATATTGGCAGCGACGGCCCCATATGGAAAAGAAATGGTGAAAGCTACCTATGAGACCCAATATGCAAAACTCGAAAAGTATAAATTGCTTTTCGCGGAAAATTCCGCCCATTTTATCATGTACGATGCACCCGACTGGTTTATGAACGAACTACATCAAACGTTAGGGAAGCTATGAACTTGAAAGAGGTAAGGTACAAGGAGATCTATACTACAAATTACCCAAAAGTGCTGCGGCTGTGCATGGGATACACCGGGGGTAACGAGGCAAGCTCAAAAGATTTGGCCCAAGAGGTCTTTATAAAGATTTGGCAGCATCTAGAAGCCTTTCGCAACGAGAGCAGTATCGATACGTGGGTATATCGAATAAGTGTGAACACCTGTCTGGCATCCATAAGAAAAGAAAAAAGGCGTAAGACCACTGTAAGACTTCAGGATATTCAGTTAACTGATGTAGAGGATATAACTGTGGACAAAGAGCTCATGTTCTCCCAATTGTATCGTTGCATCAATACCTTGGCCCCTATGAACAAAGCGATAATTTTATTGGAGTTGGAAGGGGTGCCGCAGCAAGAAATCTCAGAGATTATGGGAATCAAACATGAAGCGATACGTACGCGCGTTCATCGGATCAAAAATCAATTAATAAAATGTGTAAATCATGAATAATTTTGAAGAAATACAACATCGTTGGAAGAATCAACCACAGGCTGAAACAACTGACCACGCGTTCAATAGCTTGCTAAAAAACGTTAAAGCGATTGAAGGAAAGCAAAAGATCACAAATGGCGTATTAGTAGCAACCCTCTTGGTAGTATTGGCCTTTGTCCTGTATGTTTCCG
>JBARCC010000340.1:0-2018 GCA_049793635.1 Maribacter sp.
AAAAAAAAAAAAAGAGCTGTGCACGCACAGCTCTTTTAAAAGTTATTCACTAAATAATAATTAATTCTGATCTGCAATTACTTCAAAGCCAAAATCGACGACCACTTCGCGGTGTAATCTAATTTGAGCGTTGTAGGGTCCGGTTCTTTTCACCGCACCACCTTGTATACTAATGAATTTCTTGTCGATTACATGACCCTCTTTTGCCAATGCATCTGCCAAATCACCATTGGTTACCGAACCGAACAACTTGTCGGCGGCTCCTGTCTTGGCGGTAATCTTCAATTCCAAAGCTTTTAAGGCTTCCTCGGTTTTCTTAGCGGCATCGACCACTTTCTTTTCCTTGTGTGCCCTTTGCTTCAGGTTTTCTGCTAAAACTTTCTTTGCAGAGGAAGTCGCCATGGCGGCCAACCCCTGTGGAATCAAGAAATTTCTTCCGTATCCGTTTTTAACATTTACCACGTCATCCTTAAATCCTAAGTTTTGTACGTCTTCTTTTAATATAAGCTCCATGTTCCTTTTCTTTTATTTTAATAAATCAGCAACATAAGGCATTAACGCCAAATGACGAGCTCTTTTTACCGCTTGGGCCACTTTTCTCTGATATTTCAAAGAAGTTCCGGTAAGCCTTCTAGGCAATAACTTACCTTGCTCATTTACCAACTTCAACAAGAAATCCGCATCTTTGTAATCCACGTATTTAATACCGGATTTTTTAAAACGACAATATTTCTTTTTGGTATTAGTTTCAATATTCAATGGAGTTAGATACCTGATCTCCCCATCTTTTTTTCCTTTTGCCTGTTGTTGTAATGTTGCCATAATCCTTAAGCTTTAGCGGTTTTATTTCTTGTTCTTCTTCTTTCTGCCCATGAAATGGCATGCTTGTCCAACTTAACGGTCAAGAAACGCATGACGCGTTCATCTCGCCTAAACTCCTGTTCGTAGGGGTTTACGACCTCGCCGGTGTTAGTGAATTCGAACAAGTGGTAAAATCCACTTTTCTTGTTTTGGATAGGATAGGCTAATTTCTTTAGCCCCCAATTTTCCTTGGCTACCATTTTGGCGCCATTGTTAATTAAGAAATCTTCAAATTTCTTAACTGTTTCCTCTATCTGTACATCAGATAGAACGGGATTCAAAATGAAAACAGTTTCGTAATGGTTCATATTCTATTTATTTTAAAGAGTGCAAAAATAGATATTATTTTAAAATAATTATAAGAAATAAGAATATTCTTCGTTATTGAAAGGTAACAACATGAAAAAAGTAAACCAAATCTTTACATATGATCATTACCATTTACACTAGAAAACCTGCATTGTTTACATCTTTAGTTGTAGTTCAGCAGGTTTTTTCGGTTATTTGTCGATGATTTAACCCCACAAATCACCCCTTATGAAATTAAGAAGTATCATCGTCGACGACTCATCCATGCAACGGATGGCAGTTGCAAAGTTGGTAAACAATCATCCTAATTTAACAATGATAGCAGAATATAGCAACGCTATCGAAGCTAAAAACGGAATCAAGAACCATGAGATTGACCTTATTTTTCTTGATGTTGAAATGCCCATCATTACAGGCTTCGACCTACTCGAATCCCTAGAAAACAGTCCTCAGGTAATTTTAATTACCGGCAAACCTGATTATGCCCTCAAAGCATTTGACTATGACGTAACGGATTATTTACATAAACCGATTACCATGGCACGCTTTGATGCGTCGGTCAAAAGAGCGGTCGCCAATTACGAGCAACTGCACCGGGTAAATGAAGACGAGGAACACATCTTTGTAAAAAGCAACCTAAAGAAAAGAAAGGTTATTTTAAACGATATTAAGTGGATCGAAGCCCTTGGTGACTACATTAAACTGGTTACCGATGAGGCGAACATCGTTATCTTATCGACCATGAAATCTTTTGAGAAGCAATTGCCGGAAGATAAGTTTTTAAGAATTCATAAATCGTACATCATCAATCTAGAGAAGGTTGAAAAATTCAACAGTAAAAATGTTGA
>JBARCC010000341.1:0-3452 GCA_049793635.1 Maribacter sp.
ATTTTCCGAAAAGCTCTGTTGTAAAATATTGCAGGGTCTGTTTTAAATCGGCAAATGAAACGTCCTTATCGATGTATAGACCTTCTACTTGGTGAAAAAAGCAGTGTGACCTGGCGGAAATCGCTTCGTTTCTATATACCCTACCCGGAGAAATCGTTCTAATCGGCGGTTTGTTGTTTTCCATATACCGCACTTGAACCGATGTGGTGTGGGTACGCAATAGAATGTCTGGATCGGTCTGTACAAAAAAGGTGTCCTGCATGTCGCGGGCCGGGTGGTATTCTGGTAAGTTCAATGCCGTAAAATTATGCCAATCATCCTCTATTTCCGGACCTTCGGAAACATTAAAGCCGATTCTCGAAAAGATATCGATAATCTTATTTTTTACGATGGATATAGGATGACGGGCGCCAAGTTCAATAGGATTTCCTGGACGGGTAAGATCACCATACTGTTGTTCTTCACCGTTCGTGTTTTCTAAAGTCGCTTTTAAAGCCTCCACTTTTTCGGTTGCCGCCTGCTTCAACTGATTGATGCTTTGACCAAACTCCTTTTTTTGGTCGTTGGGCACATTCTTAAATTCGGCAAAGAAATCGTTCAATATGCCTTTTTTACCCAAATAGGTGATCCGAAAGGTTTCCACAGCCTCTAAACTATCTGCGGTAAACGATTCCACTTGGGCAATCTTTTCTTTTATCTGTTCAATCATGATGGTCGCGTAGAATGGGCAAATTTAAAACATTTAGAAGATTAGGAGCTGTTTTTAGAAAGGTTTTGCTTTGGGTAAATCATTGAACGCGGTACACTGATCTTTTTGAATTACGGCGCACAAATGGAGGTCTGCAAATCGTGGTATCCCTAATGAATGCCTTTGCAAAGTGCCAATAAGATGTTGATTGAACCGTAATTGCGGTACCAGAAGACGGGAGGATTCATGGTTACGCTCTTAAATCGATAATTTATCGATTTAAGTAAACGTTGGATTGCAAGGTTAAAAAATCCCAGAAGACCGTACCAGAATTCGAATCGTGGAACGGTCGGTCGGTTCTGATACTTTTTTAATAAAACTTCACCTCTCCTGTCGAAATATCGTACATCGCCCCAACGATGAGGACCTCTCCTTTTTCTTCCATATCCGCAAGTACACGGCTACGTGCCCTGATATTTTCAATAGTAATCTCTACGTTTTTTGCGGCGACTTCATCTACAAATTCGATATTTTTCGAGTTTCGAAGGTGCTCCTCTTTCGGTTCTTTAACCGCAGCGACGGCGGGTTCGATCTTATTGATCAGTGCGGTAAGGTTTCCCAAACGGGCATGATCACAGGCGCCTTTTATGGCCCCGCAACTGGTGTGTCCCAAAACCACGACAAGTTTAGTGCCGGCCAGTTTACAACCAAATTCCATACTGCCCAAAATATCTTCGTTCACGAAATTACCTGCGATGCGAATGCTGAAAATGTCCCCGAGTCCTTGGTCAAAGACCAGTTCTGCGGATACCCTTGAATCGATACAGCTCAAAATCGTAGCAAACGGAAATTGACCGTCGCTCGTATCGTTCACTTGCTCTAACAAATTACGGTTCGCCTTTAGGTTGTTCTGAAATCGTTTGTTCCCCTCCTTTAAATAGTCCAATGATTTTTGGGGGGTCATTGTCGCTTGGGTCTCTCTAGTATGTGCTTTCATATTGTTTAGATTTGTGTGATGAACAGTCTTACATCACGTTGTAGATGATATGTTAACTTAAGCTAATATCGGATTTAGGTTTGTTTTCAAAAAATTCAATATAGCTAGAAGGATTTTCCGCTACACCACGTTTTGAAATGAGTTTAATATCTATATTTCGCTCCTTGGCCTTATAGGAGAAATCCTCTAAAATTTCGATGATATCATAATCGAGGTATCGGGTATTGAGTAGATTGAGTTCCAAGTAGGTGTCTCTAGGGAGACTGTCCAACTCCTTTAAAATAGCTCCCTTGTTAAAAAAGGTAACTTCTTCTGCCAAGGTCATTTTGATACGGTGCATTCCGTCACTTTTATCCTCAATGTGCAGAAAATGTGAATTTTGATAGCTTTTGATCATGATGACCAAAATACCAACGGCCAACCCTAACAAAATGCCCGTGAGCATATCGGTAAATACCAGGCCGAGCACTGTAACGATGAAGGGAAGAAACTGTTTCCAACCTAATAAATACATCTGTTTGAATAAAGCGGGTTTTGCCAATTTGAATCCGACGACAAAAAGAATGGCCGCCAAGACCGATAACGGTATCCTGTTCAATAATGTAGGAATTACGATTACAGAAATCAATAACAGAAAGCCATGCAAAATGGTAGACATTTTTGATTTTCCACCAGATTGTATATTGGCAGAACTGCGCACGATCACTTGGGTTATGGGGAGACCCCCGATCAATCCTGAAATGATGTTACCAGCACCTTGCGCCAATAATTCCCTATTGGTAGGCGTAACGTTTTTATCAGGATCTAATTTATCGGTCGCCTCCACACAGAGCAGGGTCTCTAAACTGGCCACCAAAGCCATCGTAAAAGCGGTCACCCAAACTTGTGGGTCTGTTATGACAGCAAAATTGGGGAAACTGAACTGTGCTAAAAAAGAGGTCACATCTTCCGGTACGGGAACACTGACCATATGCTCTTTTGAAATGGATAATGCCTCGTTGTCTTTCGTAACGATATAATAAATGATACCAACAACAACCGCAACGACAGGGCCCTGAATGAGCTGGAAAATTTTGCCCTTATTGGAAAGTACGTTGCTCCATAGTAACAAAATGGACAAGCCTATCACGGCGATAAGGGTCGCTCCCGGACTTATATTGTTCACGGTATTCAAGATTTCTGAAAAGGTATTCTGCCCATCCACCTGAAAAAAGGCCCAGTCCCCTTCGGGATCGGTATCGTATCCAAAGAAGTGGGGTATTTGTTTTAAAATGATAATGATTCCGATACCTGTAAGCATTCCCTTGATGACCGATGATGGAAAATAATAGCCGATAATACCGGCTTTCAATATTCCAAACACAATTTGAATGACTCCTGCAAGTACGACGGCGACCAGAAAATTTTCAAAACTTCCTAAGTTGCCGATGGCAACAAGAACAATGGCCGCCAAACCCGCCGCTGGGCCACTCACCCCTATTTTAGAACCACTTAGGGCGCCAACAACGACACCGCCGATAATGCCTGCAATTACCCCTGAAAATAGCGGAGCGCCGCTGGCAAGGGCAATTCCCAAGCAAAGGGGTAATGCGACAAAGAATACGACTACACTTGCGGGCAGGTCACTTTTTAAATTTTTGAACATACATTAAATTTTTATGCGTACGTATACGTACAGCAGGTTGGTCAACGAACGGAAATTAGCAGGGAAGAGCGGTGTATGGCTTCGGTGGGGGAAGAAAGATGTCTAACGTTGTAGGGTCATAC
>JBARCC010000342.1:0-2798 GCA_049793635.1 Maribacter sp.
CTTGGAATATTGTAGGTGATCATACAGATCTCGTTGAACTGATTGATAAGGATACTACCATAGCCTTTACCAAAAATAAGGATGATTTCCAATTTAGTAAACGCATCTATAGCGACTTTAACTATCAGCTTACCACGACCAATGAAAATGTAAAAGCGTACGAAAATTTAGCGTATCGTTTTAAGGTCATACGTGATGAATACCCAACCATAAAAGTGACCCAGGTTTTGGATTCACTGAACCCCAACGTTTCCTACTATTCGGGAAATGCTACGGATGATTACGGGGTGTCCCATATCGCGATTACCTATTTTGAAATAGGCAATCAAGAAGAGCGTAAGACGGTCGAATTGACAAAGCCCTTAACGAACTTCTCTGAGTTCTACTATACCTTTCCGTCGGGTATGGAGCTGGAGGCCGGTAAACAGTATGGTTTCTATTTTCAAGCAACCGATAACGATGCCCTTCATCGTGGTAAAACGGTCAAAACCCAGACTTTTCAGCAATTACTTTTAGATGATAACCAATTGAAAAACAAGGACTTGGAGTCTCAGCAGGGCTTAATAAAGGACCTTGATAAGTCGTTACAAAGGGCAAAAGAGCAAAAAGAGTCTTTGGAAGAACTAAATCAGAGCCAAAAGGAAAAGACATCCTTAAATTTTAATGACCAAAATCAACTAAAAGATTTCTTGAAAAAACAAGAGCGGCAGGAGCAGCTTATGCAAAAGTTCAGTAAAGAACTCAAAGAAAATTTAAACAAGGAAGCGAAGGACGACACCCTAAACCAATTATTGCAAGAGCGTTTGGAACGCCAAGAAAAAGAGGCAAAAAAGAATGAAAAACTATTGGAGGAACTTGAAAAAATAGCAGATAAAATAAATAAGGAAGAACTGACCAAGCGCTTGGAAGAACTCGGTAAGAAACAGCAGAATAGCGAACGAAGCTTAGAGCAATTGTTAGAACTGACCAAACGCTATTATGTTACCGAAAAGGCTTCCCAGTTGGCTAGGGATTTGCAGGAACTGGCCAAAAGGCAAGAAGCCCTTTCAACAGAAAATAAAGACCGAAACAATCTTGAAACACAGAAAGAATTGGCTAAAAAATTTGATGCTTTGGCAGAAGAAATGAAAGCCTTAAAAAAGGACAACCAAGCCTTGAAGAAGCCCATTGATCTTTCCATCGATGCCAACAAGGAAAATAGCGTGAAAGAAGACCAACAATCTGCAGTGGACGAAATGCAGAAAAATGCAGAAGAGAGCGAAGCTGCGCCAAAGGAAAATGCAGAAAGTAAAGCAGGCCAGAAGCAAAAGTCCGCATCGGAGAAAATGAAAGAAATGAGCGAACAATTGGGTGAATCGGCATCTAGTGGTGGAGCCGGTGAGTCTGCTGCCGAAGATGCCGAGATGTTGCGCCAGATTCTCGATAACCTCATCATATTTTCATTTAAACAAGAATCTCTGTATGATAAATTAAGTCTCGAACAAGACCAAGACGCCCTGCAGTATTCCGAAACCGTTCGTGATCAAAAAGAATTAAGAGGTTTGTTCGAGCATGTAGACGATAGTCTTTTCGCATTATCGCTAAGGCAAGCCGAACTATCCGAATTCGTTAACGAACAGATTACCGAGGTGTATTATAACATCGATAAATCTCTAGAAACTATGGCCGAGGGTCAAACCTACCAAGGCATCTCCTATCAAAAATACGTATTGACCGCTGCAAATAGTCTGGCAGATTTTTTAGCTGAGGTAATGGACAATATGCAGCAGAGTATGCAAATGGGAAAAGGTTCCGGCCAGAGCCAGGGAGGTTTTCAGTTACCGGATATCATTAAAGGACAACAACAACTGGGTAAAAAGATGGGCGACCAAGGCCAATCGGGCAATGATGGAAAACAAGGTGAGTCTGGAAAAGGGCAGCAAGGTGAAAAAGGCAAGGAAGGTCAGCGTGGCAAGGAAGGGCAAGACGGAAAGCAAGGTAGTGGTGGTGAGCAGGGGGAAAACGGACAGAACGGTCAAGGAAAAGGTGGTAGCGAAGGAACCGATGGTGAGAATGGACAAAATGGAAAGCAGCAAGGTGGAAAGGATGGAAATGGGGGTCTAGGACAAGGTTCCCTTTCGGAGACCGAACTGAAAGAAATCTATGAAATTTACCAAGAGCAACAGATAATTAGACAAGAGCTTGAAAAACAACTTGAAAACATGATGAATGCCGGGGACCAAAAATTAGGGGAAAAATTAATCCGCCAGATGGAGGACTTCGAAAACGATTTGCTTGAAAATGGCATAACACAACGCACCATTAACAAAGCCAACACCATTCAATATGAATTATTGAAGCTTGAGAATGCAGCGCTTAAACAAGGAAAAAAACAAGAAAGGGAGAGCAACAGCAATGCTAAAGACTTTACGAACCCGATTCTCACCAAACCCTCATTATTAGATAATTATCAAAACGAAACAGAGATTTTAAATCGACAAGCATTACCTTTGCGGCAAAATTTCCAGACCAAAGTAAAAGCGTATTTTAAGGATAATGATTAGTTACAATTATCTGCTTGAATTTGAATTGGAGCACGAAAATCTATTTGATGATTGGTTGGAGCGTGTCGTTTTTTCAGAAGGCTTCACCGTTGTGGAATTGAATTACATTTTTTGTGACGACGGCTATCTCTTGAAAATGAACCAAGATTATCTTCAACATGATTATTTGACCGATATCATTACCTTCGATTATGTGTTAGGAAAATCGCTTTCGGGAGACCTATATATTTCAATAGACCGGATAAGAGAAAATGC
>JBARCC010000343.1:0-10069 GCA_049793635.1 Maribacter sp.
GTATTAACTGTTCAGGTGATGCGATAACCCCTCCGTTAAAATCTTCTGATGTAACTGCGGTCACAGAACCAGTAGCATCCTTGACAGTGGTCGTACAATAGCCTATAATCACCACCTCTTCAAGAGCTTGTGCATCTTCCTCTAAGGTAAAATCGATTGTACTTCTGCCGTTTACAGCTACTTCTTGGTTTTTATACCCTATATAGCTGACAACGAGTGTGGCACCTTCTTCCACTTCTAGGGTGTAATTTCCGTCAAAGTCGGTTTGTGTACCATTAGTGGTTCCTTTTTCAAGAACACTTGCTCCTGGTAAAGGTCCACTTGAATCCGAAACTGTTCCGGAAACTTCTTGCGCCTGCGAAAGTCCAAAACACAGGAAAGTGCTAAGAACGAACAGACATTTAGCGAATGTAATCTTCATAAATTGTTAATTTAAGTTGAGTTAATTTAATTTCAGTTGTTAAAAATATGTAAAATCGTTTCTATGAGGTACACGTAGCACTGCATTAAATACTACGAAACCGTTTTCGTGTTGATAACTTTTCTAATTTACGAACATATCAGGAGAAAACGTTTAATTTTATGCAATTCATAATTAATAACTAGAGTAAATAAGAATATGTAATAGGATACGAAGATAAGAATTTTTTTATAGCAACCTAAAATCGTAATTCATAGCAAAATAGATGGGGTACGTATTTTAGATAAATTTAAGTTATTATCTTAAAATTAATATTTAAAAAACGCACTCCTTGAAACCCAAAATAACATTAAAAGACATTGCAAGAGAATTGGATGTTTCTATTTCTACGGTGTCTAAATCTTTAAAGAACAGTAAAGAAATTAGTAAGGAAACGAAGGATAGGATTCGGGCATTCGCCAAATACTATAATTACCGTCCCAATAATATTGCTTTAAGTCTTAAGAATAGACGCACGAAAAACATAGGGGTGATCATACCTGATATCGTACATCATTTTTTCACGACTGTTTTTAGGGGGATTGAAAAATATGCCAATCAGCGGGGGTATAATGTGATTGTGTGTATTTCCGATGAGTCTTTTGACCGGGAGGTGGTAAATATGGAGATGCTTGCAAATGGCAGTATAGACGGCTTTATACTTTCGGTAAGTGCGGAAACCCAGATGAAAAAAGATTTTACCCATCTCAATGAACTGCTGGACCAAGGTATACCTATCGTACTTTTTGATCGGGTTACCGATGCGGTAGATTGCGATAAGGTGGTGTTGAACGACAGCGAAATAGCCTATGAGGCGGTGGCACACTTTATTTCCGCCGGATGCAAGCGTATTGGTCTCATTACCACCGAGGCTTATTTTAATGTGAGTGAAAGTAGGGGTGAGGGATATAAAAAGGCTTTGGCTGACTTCGGGCTTCAGACCGATGAGCATCTCATCTTAACACTCCCCTACAATTTAGATAACGATATGTTACTGATGGATTTTTTCAAATCCAAAAATTTGGATGCAGTGCTATGCGTGAATGAAATTTTTGCTATTCAATCTATGAGTGTGATACAAAATTTGGGGCTTAAGATACCTGATGACGTCGCGGTGATCGGGTTTACGAATGGTTTCTTGTCAAAATACTCCAATCCGAAATTGTCCACGGTGGCGCAGCACGGTGATGAAATGGGAGAGAAAGCGGCAAAACTGTTGATAGATCGCATAGAAGGGGGAACAGATAATTTAATTTTTAAGACCGAAATCGTAAAAGCGACCCTAATCAAACGAGATTCCACAATCAATTAATACTTTTGCAAGTATGAAAAAAGTGGGGTTTATATTTGATTTGGATGGTGTAATCGTAGATACCGCCAAATATCATTATTTGGCTTGGAAGAAATTGGCCAATGAACTTGGTTTCGATTTTACGTTGGAACAGAATGAACTGTTCAAAGGGGTGAGTAGGAAACGATGCCTCGAAATTTTGTTGGATATCGGTGGGGTTACGGCAACTCAGGAGCAGTTTGATCGATATATGGTCGAAAAGAACTTAGATTATTTGAAATACATCAAGGAAATGGATGCCTCCGAAATATTGCCCGATGTACCTAGAGTTCTTGACTTTTTGAAACAACGAAACGTTCCTATAGCGCTTGGTTCTGCCAGTAAAAATGCCCGGCCAATTCTTGAAAAAGTCGGATTACTCCCTTATTTTGAGAGTATTGTTGATGGTAATAGCGTTACGAAAGCAAAGCCTGATCCCGAAGTATTTTTAATAGCGGCGCACAATCTGAAGATTGAACCTAAGGGCTGTGTAGTTTTTGAGGATGCGGTAGCCGGAATACAGGCGGCCAATGCGGCACAAATGATCAGCATTGGTATTGGCGATAAAAGTATACTCAGCGAAGCCCATTTTAATTTTCTAAATTTCACCGAGATGACCGATTTATTTTTGGGGTCATTGCTCGAGGAGAACTCCAAAAAATAACGAATTCCTTAATGAATGCCTTTTCTTTTGAAAGTAAATGAACTGAATGTAAACACATGAATCAAGATTATATAAAAGCTGATAAATGGTCGATTATCGAAGAGGGCTTCGATAAAGAACATGTAAAATCCTCCGAAAGTATTTTCAGTATCGGAAATGGGGCTATGGGCCAGCGGGCCAATTTTGAGGAGACCTATTCTGGCGATACGTTTCAGGGGAGCTATATCGCAGGGGTCTATTACCCTGATAAGACCCGTGTAGGTTGGTGGAAAAACGGATATCCAGAATACTTTGCCAAAGTTCTGAACGCCCCAAATTGGATCGGAATAAAGGTGTATGTCAATGGTGATGAGCTCGATTTGGCCACCTGTAAAAAGGTTTCCAATTTCAAACGGGAGCTAGATATGAAAGAAGGAATCTACACCAGAAGCTTCGATGCCGTGGATCAAAAGGGTATTGAGTTATCGATTCGTGTAAAACGATTTTTAAGTTTGGCCATCGATGAGCTCGGTGCAATTTCATATGCGGTAACCGTTCAAAAGACAGATGCCGAGTTGGTTTTCGAGCCCTATTTGGACAGTGGTATTACGAACGAGGACAGTAATTGGGACGATACGTTTTGGAACACTACCAACTGTCAAGCCGAGGGTAACCGTGCATATATAGAGGCACATACCATGAAAACCAATTTTCAGACCTGTACGTTCATGCAGGCCTCCCTTACCTATAAAGGGAAGGACGTCAAACCTAAAGACGGGGATAGTAAGGAGACCTATGTTTCGCTGAAATTTGGTCAAAAAGTGGCTGCCGGGGAGACGGTAACGCTGACCAAATTCGGAGGCTATACCGTATCTAGAAACCATCCATCCGATAGATTAGTGGCCGCGGCCAATACCGCTCTGAACAAGGCGACTGATTTAGGTTTTGACCGGTTAGCACAACAACAAAAGGAGGCATGGGCCGCTATTTGGGAAATGAGCGATATTGTAATCGAGGGAGATGTAAAGGCGCAACAGGGCATACGCTTCAATATTTTTCAGTTGAACCAAACCTATTTGGGTACCGATTCAAGATTGAACATTGGTCCAAAGGGCTTTACAGGAGAAAAATATGGGGGCAGTACCTATTGGGATACCGAAGCATACTGTATTCCCTTTTACATGGCTACCAAAGATGATAAGGTGGCCAGAAAATTATTGAAGTATAGATACAATCATTTGGAAAAGGCGATTGCCAACGCCAAGAAGTTGGGATTTTCAAACGGGGCCGCGCTTTATCCCATGGTAACGATGAATGGGGAGGAATGCCATAACGAATGGGAAATTACCTTTGAGGAAATCCATAGGAACGGGGCCATCGCATTTGCCATTTACAACTACTACAGGTATACGGGTGACTATAGTTATATCCCGGAAATGGGCCTTGAAGTATTGATCGGTATTGCGCGTTTTTGGCATCAGCGGGCAAACTTTTCAGAAGAAAAAGAAAAATATGTTATCCTTGGGGTCACGGGGCCTAATGAATATGAAAATAACATAAACAATAACTGGTATACGAACTATTTGGCAAAATGGTGTATCGATTATACGGTCGCCCAAGTGCAAAAAGTAGAAGATGGGTATCCAGACGATTTTCATAGGATTATGGGAAAGACCAAGCTAACTATGAGGGAATGTGAACAATGGAAAAAAGTAGCCGATCATATGTACTTCCCGTTTTCCAAAAAGTATGGTGTGTTCCTTCAACAAGACGGTTTTTTGGATAAGGAATTGGTCAAAGTCCCCGATTTACCAAAAACCGATAGACCGATCAATCAAAAATGGAGCTGGGACCGTATTTTGAGGTCACCTTACATAAAGCAGGCCGATGTGCTGCAAGGCTTTTATTTTTTTGAGGAAGATTTTTCCCATGATGATTTAGAAAAACACTTTGATTTCTATGAGCCGTTTACGGTGCATGAATCCTCATTATCCCCATGTGTGCATAGTATCCAAGCCGCCAAATTAGGAAGAATGGATCAGGCATATACCTTCTACCTGAGAACCTCTCGCTTAGATCTTGACGACTATAATAAAGAAGTAGAAGAAGGCCTACACATTACCTCAATGGCCGGTACGTGGATGAGTATTGTGGAAGGTTTCGGGGGCATGCGCGTGCTGAACGACAAACTCTGCTTTGAGCCTCGCATCCCTAAACAGTGGAAAGGGTATTCCTTTAAAGTGAATTTTAGAAACAGGATCATCAAAGTACAAGTGTCCCCTAATTCAAGTGTTTTTGAAGTGTTGAGTGGCACAGAGGTTTCTATTCGGGTGCATGGTAAAAAGGTAGAATTGCTGCCGAGTAGTCCTGTTGAACTCCCTAATGAATACGTAAAGTAGCCACGCCAGCTTAAAGCAGCGCAAAACCTATGAAGGGAAAAATTGTCATTTATCAAGTATTTACCAGACTTTTTGGAAATACGGTCACACGGAATATCCCTTGGGGAACGATAGCGGAAAACGGCGTTGGTACATTTTCTGATTTCGATAAACGAGCGCTATCCGAAATAAGTAAGTTAGGCATCACGCACATCTGGTATACCGGGGTTCCACACCATGCCGTGATCAACGATTACACCGATTTTGGGATTTCTAATGATGATCCCGATGTGGTAAAGGGCAGGGCGGGCTCACCCTACGCCGTTAAGGATTATTATAATGTAAGTCCCGATTTGGCAGATGATCCCGCCAAGCGTCTGGAGGAGTTCACCAAGTTGATCGAGAGAACGCATACCGCGGGCATGAAGGTCATCATCGATATCGTACCCAATCATGTAGCACGCGCCTATGAAGGATTAACGAACCCGAAGGGCGTGACCGATTTTGGAGTAGACGATGATACGGCTGTAGCCTACCATAGGGACAATAATTTCTATTACATTCCAGGTTCTGAGTTCGAAGTACCTGAATGGAAAAATGGCTACCGGCCCTTGGGTGGGGAAACACCCGGTTTACCGAATTCGAAATTGAAGGAAGTACCGGCTAAATGGACGGGAAATGGTTCCAGAAGCCCGAAGCCCGATATGAACGATTGGTACGAGACCGTTCGTATCAATTACGGAGTGCGCCCCGATGGCACGTTGGATTTTGATACGCTGCCTTCCGATTTCGATAGGTTGGATTATGAAGCACATTTTAAGTATTGGGAAAATAAAAAAGTACCAAGTTCATGGATTAAATTCAGGGATATTGCGCTCTATTGGATGGAAATGGGAGTCGATGGGTTTCGATACGATATGGCCGAAATGGTACCCGTTGAATTCTGGAGCTTCATGAATTCGTCCATCAAAATGAAAAATCCTGATGCTTTTCTAATGGCGGAAGTATATAATCCTGATTTGTACCGCACCTACATCCATAAAGGTAAAATGGATTATTTGTACGATAAGGTAGATTTCTATGATGGCTTGAAGCACATTATGAAAGGCTACGGTTGGTCGGACCATTTACCGGTGGTACAAACTAATCTTCAGGACATTGAACACCATATGCTCCACTTTTTGGAAAACCACGATGAACAGCGTATCGCTAGTCCCGAATTTGTGGGGAATGCAGAAATCGGAAAACCTGCAATGGTCGTGTCGGCAACCATAAGCACCTCTCCGATTATGATTTATTTCGGGCAGGAGGTAGGCGAGCCCGCCGCCGAGAATGCCGGTTTTGGCAGCCCATCAAGAACTTCGATATTCGATTATATAGGGGTGCCGCACCATCAGCGCTGGGTCAACGATAAAAAATTCGATGGGGGTCAATTGTCCTACAGTGAGGCCGCGTTACGGGAGTTTTATAAGCGGCTTTTAAATTTTACAAAGAGGAGCACCGCGTTGATGGGCCACTATCAGGAGATTCATTTTTACAATAAAGAGCGTACAGATACTTACAATCACCGAGTTTTGTCTTATGTTCGTTGGTCTACTGAGCAAAAACTAGTTATTGTTATTAATTTTGATGCTAACGATGCTTTTTCATTCGATTTAAAAATACCTAAGGACATTATTAAAGAATGGAATTTAGGTACCGGCGAATATTCAATGTCGGAAGTTCTCTATCGAAATAAAAAAACGCTTTATGTAGAAAGAGGGGAAGGTCACCTACCTTTGGAGCTTGATCCTTTACAATCCGTTATTTTTGAATTAAAATAAAATTACAATGGCACGCACTTTTTTCTTTTTTCTAATCGTAGGTATAACCCTTTCATCTTGCACTATGGATAAGCCTTTAGTAATTGGTCATCGAGGCGCTATGGGCCATGAGACCGAAAATACCTTGGCATCGATTCAAAAAGCGATGGACTTAGGGGTGGATATGATCGAAATAGACGTTTTTAAGATAAAAAGTGGAGAAATCGTTGTTTTCCATGATAAAACCGTAGATCGATTGACCAACGGTCCTGGGAACATTGAAGACTATTACATCGTTGATTTGAAGAAGCTGATTGTCGACGGTGGCCACCAAATACCAATGTTACAGGATGTTTTAAAGCTGATGGATAATAAGGTCGCACTAAACATCGAACTAAAGGGTGCGGGAACGGCGGATCGTGTGAATTTTATCATGAAGTATTACATTGAAAAGCACCATTGGTCTCCTGATAATTTTTTGATTTCCAGTTTCAATTGGGACGAATTACGGGAGATGCGCACATACAACCCTGATGTGGCCATTGCGGTATTGACGGAGAAGAACCCTTTGGAGGCCATTCCGGTCGCTAAAGAATTGAATGCCGTTGCCATCAATCCAGATTTTACGGATTTGAATGTAGAAATTGCAAATCAAATACGGGAAGCCGGATTTAAAATATACGCGTGGACGGTCAACGAACCCGATGATATCACTGCAATGAAACGCATTGCGGTCGACGGTATCATCACTAACTTTCCAGAAAGGGTCCGATAATGTACGATGTATTGGTGGTTGGGGGAGGAGCTGCGGGTTTCTATACGGCTATACATATAGCCCAAGGCAGACCCGGTACGAACATCGCCATTTTAGAACGTGGGAAAGAAGTGCTTACCAAAGTAAGGATTTCAGGTGGCGGTCGCTGCAATGTAACGCACGCGGCATTCGACCCCAAAGAACTCAGTACGAACTACCCAAGAGGTGAAAAGGAACTGTTGGGACCCTTTCATCAATATGCCAGTGGCGACACCATCGGGTTTTTCGAAGAGCGTGGAATTTCATTGAAGATAGAAGAAGATGGGAGAATGTTTCCGGTCTCCAATACGTCCCAAACGATAGTGGATTGTTTCATTTCAGAGGCGGAACGGTTAGGCATTGTCGTTAAAACCTTGGCTCCGGTAAGGGGTATTTTTCAATCCGAGGAAAAAGAAGGCCAGTGGCAAATTCAATTGGAAGACGGCATGCTCACCACTAAATCGTTGGTATTGGCCACAGGCAGTAATCCGAAAATCTGGAAACTTTTGGAAGGTCTCGGTCATACCATAGTTCCCCCGGTACCATCCCTTTTTACATTTAATATAAAAGACCAACGCATATCGAATATTCCGGGGGTTTCTACCTATGCGGAAGTTCAGGTACTTCCAAAAACAGGAAGGACCCAATTATCGAAAAAAATGAAAATGGAAGCCCAGCATTTATATGCCGAAGGCCCTTTGTTGGTGACCCATTGGGGAATGAGCGGGCCGGCGATTTTGAAATTATCGGCTTGGGGAGCACGTATTCTCGAGGAATATAAGCATCAGTTCTCTATACAGGTGAATTGGGTTCCGGAATATCATAAAGAAGGGTTGGTAGCGCTCTTTCTTCAAGTGAAGCAGGTGGAGAAGAAAACGATTTTAAGGACGAAGGTCCTTGATATTCCCAAAAGGCTTTGGTCGAATTTAGTGAGGGCTTCGGGCATTTCTGATGAAACCACCTGGCCCGAGGTAAGCAGGCAGCAATTACAGGATCTGGCCGAGCAACTAACCGCAGGGGTTTTCACGGTAAACGGTAAAAGTACGTTCAAGGAAGAATTTGTGACCGCAGGCGGGGTCGACCTGAAGCAGATACATTTTAAAAACTATGAAAGTAAGTTGTTACCACATCTTTTTTTGGCCGGGGAAATAATCAACGTCGATGCGATCACAGGCGGATTTAATTTTCAAAACGCTTGGACCGGGGGCTTTCTCGCTGCCCAAGGAGTGTTGGCGGCACTAGATCCATTAACATAATGGAATTGGAAACCTATGTCGCGTTCTTAAGGGGAATAAATGTTTCAGGACAAAAGAAAGTACCCATGGCTTCCTTGAAAAAACTGTGCGAAGCTATTGGTTTTACCCAAGTGAGCACCTACATCCAAAGTGGGAACGTCATCTTCAACTCAGACGCCGATTCACAGGCGCGTTCGGAGAACCTGCTTTCGGTCGCCATAGCGCAAGCATTCGGATTCCAAGTACCTGTACTCGTTAGATCATTTTCGGAAATCGAACGGGTGCTACTTGATAATCCCTATAAAAAACGTTCGGAAGTGGAAACAAACGCGCTGTATTTCGTCTTCTTAAAGTCGGCTGCGGAGGCAACACTCCTTTCAAATCTTAAACAGGAAGTCTTTACCAACGAAGTGTTCGAAATTGGAGATCGGTGCTTGTATTTGAAATGTAACGCGGGATACGGAAAGGCAAAACTCAATAACAATTATATCGAACGAAGATTAAAGGTCGACGCAACGACCAGAAACTACAAAACCTTGAACAAGGTATTCAAAATGGCCCTTAAGTAGCTAAGCAGGGTGTTACTCTCGGTACTAGTTTAATTCCCAAATTTTATAGTTCAAAAAAGCGGCAAAGCATACCCAAAAGAGATACGGGAGCAGTAAAAACGCGGCTAGCCTACTCACTACCTTAAACCATTTTAGGGT
This sequence comes from Maribacter sp., assembly GCA_049793635.1. Classification (GTDB taxonomy): domain Bacteria; phylum Bacteroidota; class Bacteroidia; order Flavobacteriales; family Flavobacteriaceae; genus Maribacter. The sequence goes on from JBARCC010000343.1 coordinate 9,349, forward strand.
GAGCACGAGCACGATAAGCAAAGATAAAATTACCAATAATGCCCAGAAAGGTTGCTGTAGGCCAAAGAAAACAATGCTCCATAAGCCGTTGAGCAACAGTTGTATGCCGAAGTGATAAAGGGCCGTTTTTACCCATTTATGATAAAAACCTTTTGCCCACACCAGCCCGACCGAAATACCCATTAGCACATAGAGCATGGTCCAAACGGGCGCAAAAATCCAGTTGGGCGGGTTAAAACTCGGTTTGTTCAAGGTAACGTACCAATCATTGACAGAACTTTGCGTGGCCACGCTGCTTAAAAAACCGATGACACAGCACACGACGATACCTATAGAGATGTAGAGTAGCTTTCGTTTCATGTGGCTTGTGTTCACCTCTAAAATAAGGATTTATTTCAATTGACGACCCTAAAAACTATCTTTGCACAAATTGAAAGAAAATGATCGAGAATGATTTCTGCAGTTCTTCATACTCTGTTGTACCCGAAGAGGGAACGGTTTCCTACAAAGCGCCGAGCAATATCGCCTTGGTCAAATACTGGGGAAAATCGGACCATCAGATTCCTGCGAACCCTTCCATCAGTTTTACGCTGGATGCCTGTTCCACCACCACCGAAATCAGTTATAGAAAGTTGGGTAGCCCATCCGCTGAATATGCTTTTGACCTTTATTTTGAAGGGAAACCAAAAGAAGATTTTAAACCCAAGATTACTACCTTTTT
>JBARCC010000344.1:0-7995 GCA_049793635.1 Maribacter sp.
TAGCTTCTGATACCACTTCGTTTTCATCAACTCCTAATTTATCAACGATGATAGCTTTAACTCTTGATGCAATGTCTGACATAATAATATTTGTTTTAAAAATTTAAATTGTTGGCAAAAATAAAAAACTTTGGTTTAATTACACTAATTGTCGTTAAAATGTATTGTAATTTAATAAAATTAACGACAAGAGAAGTAATTTTACGGCTTTAAATTCTGTTTCGATAGCGTTATAAAGTTAAAGTTTAGAGAGCGGTTATAAGAACTAAAAATAATCATCGTTTTTTCTAAATACGTGCTTTATGGGATTTACCCTTTAAAGCTTGGTTCAAAACAGGAGTTATGTATTCTTTTTAAAGACCATTTGTATTGAAAACCAAACAACTTGTTTTATTTGCCTCCGGTTCAGGGTCCAATGTAGAAAACATAGCCAACTATTTTAAATCACGGCAAGACGTTACGATATCTTGCGTACTTTCGAACAAAAGCGACGCCACCGTTTTTGAACGCTGTAAGAGACTGAAAATTAGCGCGCTGTATTTCAATAGGCATGCCTTCTCGGAAAGCGATTTCATTTTGAATCTTCTGCGGTCGTTAAAACCGGATATGATTGTCTTGGCAGGATTTTTATGGAAAATACCTGAACGTATCACCGATGCGTTCCCGAACAAAATCATCAACATCCATCCTGCACTACTCCCAAAATATGGCGGTAAGGGAATGTACGGTTCCCATGTACACACCGCCGTAAAAGCACACGGAGATTCAGAAACCGGTATTACCATACATTATGTAAATGCCCATTACGATGAAGGTGCCATTATACACCAAGCGAAAACGAATGTAGAGGCGAATGATAGTGTTGACGACATTGCCACTAAGGTACATCAATTAGAATATGTCCATTTCCCGAGGGTCATCGATCAATTGTTGTCCTCCACCTCAAATACTGAAAAGGTTTTCTGATCTCTCCTCCCACGGAGGGGTAGCGCAAAGAGTTCTAAAAAATTACTATGGCTAAAAAGAACAAATTTTACGTAGTCTGGAAAGGGAAACAACCTGGTATTCACCAAACATGGGCCGCTTGCAAAAAAGCAATAGATGGCTTTGCGGGTGCAGCGTATAAATCTTTTGAGTCTTTTGAAGAGGCGAAAAAAGCATACAATGGCAACTATGCCGACTATAAAGGTCAGAAAAAAGGCAAGGCCAGCCTCTCGTCGGAAGAACTGCTTAAAATTGGACAACCCAATTACCATTCCATTTCCGTAGATGCGGCCTCAAGTGGTAACCCTGGTATCATGGAATACCAAGGGGTGGATACTAAAAGTGGTAAAAAGCTCTTTAAACAAGGTCCTTTTCCACAAGGCACTAACAATATAGGTGAATTTTTGGCCATTGTACACGGGCTCGCTTTTTTAAAGGAGCGGAAGAGCGATAGGATTATCTATACCGACTCACGTACCGCCATGAGCTGGGTGAGGAAAAAAAACTGTAACACCAAATTAGCAGAGTCCCCAAAAAATAAAGCTCTTTTTGAACTCATCGAACGTGCCATACATTGGCTCAAAAGTAACCAATACAACACCCCGATCGTAAAATGGGAGACCAGGGCATGGGGGGAAATCCCCGCAGATTTCGGAAGAAAATGAGGTACATCTGTTTCAATTCAAATTCCAATTCGCAGCGATTGCTCCAACACACTACATATTCATTTTAATTGCATCACTAAAACCTTATCTTTGCTGCTTAATTTTTTTAATGCGCTTATGGGCAAACTTTTAATTGTTGGAACGGTCGCTTTTGATGCTATTGAAACCCCGTTTGGGAATACCGATAAAATCTTGGGAGGTGCCGCTACTTTTATAGGTTTGGCCGCCTCTCAATTCGAAGTGGATGCAGCCATTGTTTCTGTGGTCGGTGATGATTTTCCTCAAGCATATTTAGACATCCTCACGAAGAGAAACATTGATATTACTTCGTTGGAAGTGGTTGATGGAGGCAAGACCTTTTTTTGGAAAGGAAAATACCGTAATGACCTAAATACCCGAGATACCTTAATAACCGATTTAAACGTGCTGGCCGATTTTAATCCGGTAGTTCCCGAGAATTTTAAAAATGCAGACGTGGTCATGTTAGGAAACCTGCACCCCTCGGTCCAATTAAGTGTAATTAATCAGTTAGAACAACGACCAAAGCTCATCATCTTGGATACCATGAATTTTTGGATGGACCATGCATTGAACGAATTAATGGAAGTCATACAACATATTGATGTTTTAACGATCAATGATGAAGAAGCCCGGCAACTTACCCATGAATATTCTCTGGTGAAAGCGGCAAAAAAGATATATGCCATGGGGCCGAAATATGTGGTCATCAAAAAAGGGGAGCACGGTGCGCTTTTGTTTCATGAAGAACAGATTTTCTTTGCGCCTGCGTTGCCCTTGGAAGAGGTTTTCGACCCGACCGGGGCTGGTGATACCTTTGCAGGAGGTTTTGCGGGATATTTAGCGGCTAGTGATGATGCCTCTTTCAATAATATGAAAAAGGCCGTAATACACGGGTCAAACTTAGCTTCCTTCAGCGTAGAGAAATTTGGAACGGAAAGAATGCTCAAATTGGACCGGAAAGAGATTAGGGAAAGACTGCATCAATTTAAAAAATTGACCCAGTTTGATATTGAATTGAAATAAAAACCATGCCCCATATTTTTGGGGTTTTTTTAATACCAAAAAGTAATGAGTGATGCTATTAAGCACGAATGTGGTATTTCTGTAATACGCCTCTTGAAACCGTTGGAGTATTACAAGGAGAAATATGGGACAGCATTTTATGGTGTAAATAAAATGTACCTGATGATGGAAAAACAGCATAACCGTGGTCAGGACGGCGCTGGTTTTGCAAGCATTAAGTTAGATGTGAAGGCTGGCGAACGTTACATGAGCAGGGTAAGGTCTTGCCAACAACAGCCCATACAGGACATATTTGCCCAGATCAACGATAGAATCAATAGCGAGCTAAAAGACCACCCAGAGTATGAGAACGATGTGGCTTTGCAGAAGAAAAATATTCCCTACATCGGCGAATTGCTGTTAGGTCATGTGCGTTACGGAACTTTTGGAAAAAACAGTATAGAAAGTGTACACCCCTTTTTAAGGCAGAACAATTGGATGCACCGAAACCTGATCGTGGCGGGAAATTTCAATATGACCAATGTTCATGAGCTTTTTGACAACTTGATTCAATTAGGCCAACACCCTAAAGAAATGGCCGATACGGTTACCGTGATGGAAAAAATCGGTCATTTTTTAGACGATGCCGTCGCTAAACTGTATAAGCAGATCAAAAAAGAGGGACACACCAAACAACAAGCCTCCCCACTTATTGCCGAACGTTTGAACATTGCCAAGATTTTACGAAGGGCGGCCAAAAATTTTGACGGAGGCTATGCCATGGCAGGCCTTTTGGGTCATGGTGATGCTTTTGTGCTTCGAGATCCCAGCGGTATTCGGCCGGCATACTATTACAAAGATGATGAAGTGGTGGTGGTAGCGTCAGAAAGACCAGCGATACAAACGGTTTTCAATGTGCCTTATGAAGAGGTGAAAGAACTGGATCCAGGCTGTGCCCTGATCATCAAAAAGAATGGTTCTAGCGCCGTAAAGCAAATTCAAGAGCCCAAAGAACGAAAGGCCTGTTCTTTTGAACGCATCTATTTTTCGAGGGGAAGCGATAAGGAAATCTATCAAGAACGAAAGGAGCTGGGCAGGTTGGTCTTCCCGCAGATTTTGGAGGCCATCGATGAGGATATAAAGAATACGGTATTCTCTTATATCCCCAACACTGCGGAAACGTCTTTTTACGGCATGGTCAAAGAGGCTCAAAATTACCTTAACAAAAAGAAGGAAGAACAGATATTGGCCTTAGGGCCCAATATTACGGGTACCCAATTGCATGAAATACTGGAGGTGCGGCCGAGGATAGAAAAAGTGGCCATAAAGGATGCCAAACTAAGAACGTTCATCACGCAGGATAGTAGTAGGGACGATCTCGTTGCCCATGTATATGACATTTCTTATGGCTCGGTCAACAAAGGCGACAATTTGGTGATTATAGACGATAGCATTGTAAGGGGCACTACACTAAAGAAAAGTATCCTTAAAATTTTGGACCGTCTTTCACCCAAGAAAATTATCGTGGTCTCTTCGGCACCGCAGATAAGATATCCGGATTGCTATGGAATAGATATGGCCAAACTAGAGGATTTCATTGCATTCAAGGCGGCCTTGGCCCTTCATCACGATCGCGATACAATGCATGAGGTAGATGAAATATATCAAAAATGCCTAACGCAAGTGCAGACAAAAGACGCTGAAGTCGTCAATTACGTAAAGGATTTTTACGCTCCCTTTACCGCCAAAGAGATTTCTCGAAAAATAGGAACGCTTTTGAGTCCGGAAGATATGAATGCCGAAGTCTCCATCATTTATCAGACCATTTCGAGCTTGCATAAAGCATGCCCTAAAAACTTAGGGGATTGGTACTTCACCGGCAACTATCCTACCCCAGGTGGAAATAGAGTCGTCAACCGTGCGTTCATCAATTTTTATGAAGGAAATAATCAACGTGCATACTGATCATATGGATCGATGAACTGCAGCCTTATTAAGTAGTTCGTCGATAAATAATGTATTTCACCGATAGAATGGTCGATTTGAGCCGGGTCGGATTACATTTAAGCTTACCATAGCATAAGTAGGTTAAGTTCATGGTAAGATTTGGGGCAAAAAAGGTGGAGATCTCTCCGCCTTGTTTATTGGCCGATTTTGCGTATTTCCTCCACTTGCTCAAAATAGCTTTTGCGAAATCATACCGTTTGACCTAATTAAACGGAGTTCAACAAATAGCTTTCCTTTTACGTATATCACGCTTTATCTTTCGAGGACCATAGCATAAGTAGGTTAAGTTCATGGTAAGATTTGGGGAAAGAGACGGGGCCATGCTCCGTCTCTTTATTTTTGGTTACTACTGCTATTTTGAAATTTTAGCTTGCTCTAATACTTGACAGCGCACTTCAACTAGATTACAGGGATTTTGACCAATACTTTTTAAAATTTTTAAAGAGCATACTACCTTCGAAGAACCATAGCATAAGTAGGTTAAGTTCATGGTAAGATTTGGGGAAAAAGACGGGGCTATGCTCCGTCTTTTTGGTATATACTTTACCATTATCAGGGGCCTTACACCCCATAAACATCCTTTCTACGGTTCTAGGAAGAGACGGACTAAAAAATTAATTTTCTTAAAATTTCTTTTTTTATTTACTCAATACCAGTAATTTAGTCTCGCCATAGCATAAGTAGGTTAAGTTTATGGTAAGATTTGGGACGAAAAGGGTGGAGACTTCTCCGCCCTTTTCTATTTCCGAACATTAAAAAGCCGCTCAAAATTAGTTTTGAGCGGCTTTTCGATAATCTTTGTTCGATATTGATTTTACAAGGTTCTACTTGTTTTTGGCATATAATTTTGATACCTCGTCCCAATTCACAATATGGAAAAAAGCCTCTATATAGTCAGGTCTTTTATTTTGGTAGTTTAGGTAGTATGCGTGTTCCCATACATCTAACCCTAGAATCGGATGGCCTCCACAACCAACACCTGGCATTAAAGGGACATCTTGGTTTGGAGTAGAGCATATTTCTACCTTACCACCTTTGTGTACGCACAACCATGCCCAACCCGATCCAAATCTAGTACCTGCTGCATCGGTAAATTTTTGCTTGAAACCGTCATAGGAACCGTAAGCACTATTAATTGCCTCGGCTAGTGCCCCACTTGGTTTTCCTCCACCCTTGGGAGAAAGAATCGTCCAAAATAACGAGTGGTTGAAAAACCCGCCACCGTTATTTCGTATGGCGCTGTTTTTCATATCCAACCCAGTTAAAATATCCTCGATAGATTTTCCGGCATGGTCAGTACCTTCTATGGCGGCATTTAACTTGGTCGTATATCCGTTATGATGTTTTGTATGATGTATTTCCATTGTCTTCGCGTCGATATGAGGCTCAAGAGCATCATAGGCATAAGGCAATTTTGGTAATTCGAAAGCCATATTTTGTTTGTTTTAGATTAATATTAATTGTCTCTCAAAGCTACGGATTTTAACAGGTATATTCCCCTAATTATTTGTTAAGAACTGTACGGTATTCCTTAATTTGCAATAAAAAAGATTTGTCCGATACCTCTTTTACAATTTACAATGCCTCCGCCGGATCTGGCAAAACCTATGCCCTGGCCAAAGAATATCTGAAAATAATTCTAGCCTCACCGCAAAATTTCAAAAAAATATTGGCCATAACGTTTACGAACAAGGCAGTGAACGAGATGAAGCACCGCATTCTGAACAGTTTACAAGAGTTTTCTGAAACCCAATCTGTGGATACCGCAGCACCGCTATTTCACGATTTGATTGCGGAAACCGCTCTTAGCTTCGAAGAATTAAAGGCCACGAGTGGCTTACGGTTAAAACAGATACTACACAATTATGCATTTTTCGATATTTCAACCATTGACAAGTTTACCCACAGGCTCATACGTACTTTTGCGAAAGACTTGAAAATACCGCAAAATTTTGAGGTTGTTCTAGATACTGATCTTTTACTGCAAGAAGCCGTGGAACGGATTATCGGCAAGGCAGGAGAGGATATCGAATTCACAAAGGTATTGTTGGATTTTGCCTTGGAGAAAATCGATGATGATCGAAGTTGGGATATCGGTTTCGACCTTTTGAAAATCGGAAAACTGGTTTTTGACGAAAATAACATTCCTCACCTTGCTGGGCTAAAGGAAAAAGAACTTGGCGACTTTTTAGCCCTACAGCGCCTTTTAAAGAACAAGATATTCGATATAGAAAAATCGGTTTCAGAAAAGGCTTCCCAATCCTTGGATGCCATTCAAAAAGAAGGATTGGACTATAAGGATTTCCCGCGTGAGACCCTTCCCAAGCACTTCCAAAGAATTAGGGACGGGCTTTACAACCCTTCCCAGCTCTACAACAACAAGCTGGAAGAAAATCTCATTGAGGGAAATATCCTAAAAGCGAAAAGTACTCCTCCCTCAGCGGCATTAAGTGCCTTGCTTTTGCAGCATTACCAACATATAAAAGCCTTGATCTACAAAAGGGGGCTTTTTGCGAACATCACTAGAAACATTATCCCTTTTGCCCTGCTGAACGCCATTCAAAAAGAGCTGAAAACCATTCAGGTGGAGAAAGACCAACTGTCCATTTCTGAATTCAATACTCTGATCGCCCAAGAAATAAAAAATCAACCTGCCCCCTTCATCTATGAACGTTTGGGAGAAAAATACAGGCATTATTTCATTGATGAATTTCAGGATACCTCGCAAATGCAATGGGAAAATCTAATTCCGCTCATCGGTAGTGCTTTGGAAGGTGAGGATGCTTATGGCGATATGGGCTCGCTTTTTTTGGTAGGTGACCCCAAACAGGCCATCTATCGTTGGCGCGGCGGTAAAGCGGAGCAATTTCTGGAACTGGCCACCCATGAAAAACATCCGTTCACGATACCCTCGAAACTGGTAACGCTACCTAAAAACTATAGAAGCCACGCAGAGATCATCAATTTCAACAATGCCTTTTTTCAAAGCATTAGCCCATTGTTGAAGAATCCCACCTACCAAGAATTTTTTCGAATGGGCAACCGACAGGAGACGAATCAAAAAGAAGGAGGTTACGTACGATTATCACTTTTAGAAATAGAGAACGAGGAGGAGTACGGACTGGAAACGGTGCGCATTGTTAAAGACTGTTTGGCCAAAGGGTATAGGTATAGCGATATGTGCATCATCGTCAGGAAAAAGAAACAGGGTAGTTTTTTGGCAGACCTATTGATGCAACATCGAATTCCCGTAGTTTCCTCAGATTCCCTGTTACTATCCGGCAATCCGAAAAGTATTTTTTTAGTGCAGCTGATC
>JBARCC010000345.1:0-2478 GCA_049793635.1 Maribacter sp.
ATATTTACGGCCCCAAAACAAAAAATCAGCGTTGCGGGTGCACCATAAAATGGACGATAATGTCGCCATTCTTAAGCTTTTTCCTGGAATAAACGCACGTATCCTAGATGCGGTATTGAATGCGGAAAAGCTAAAGGTGCTTATTTTAGAAAACTATGGCTCTGGAAATGCACCTACGGACGAAAGGTTTTTGGACAAATTAAAAAATGCTATAAAAAAAGGCGTGCACATAATCAATGTCACACAGTGCTCTGGTGGTGCCGTTATCATGGGGCAATACGAGACGAGTTCAAAATTAAAGCAAATGCAAGTGATTAATGGTAAGGATATTACAACGGAATCGGCACTTACAAAGGCAATGTACCTTTTGGGTAGTGGAGTATCCGATGCCCTGTTCAAAACGGTTTTTGAAACGTCCTTGCGTGGAGAAATGCTGTAAAATTAACCGCTGTTATATTTCATTAACTAATATTTTTTTTGTTATTTGCCCCACCTTATCAGGGGTAGCTTAGAGAGGTGGCCGAGTGGTCGAAGGCGCACGCCTGGAAAGTGTGTATACCCCAAAAGGGTATCGAGGGTTCGAATCCCTTCCTCTCTGCAAGTAAGTTTTACTTTTTTTATATTGTTTTTTTTTTATCTTTAACCCGATTAACTAACTAATTTAAGTTTGAAAAAATGAAAAAATTATTTCCAAGCCTAGCAGTAGCTGGGGCATTTGTAGCAGGTACAAATATGGCAAGCGCAAAAGTAGCGGCAGTAGCATTGCTACTTCAAGATGCGGCTCCTGAAGCTGACAAAGGATTTACCCAAGTTTTAAAGGAGATGTTCATCACCGGTGGTGCTGGCTTCATGGGTATTGTACTTTTATGTTTGATTTTAGGTTTGGCCGTTGCCATTGAAAGAATTATTTACTTGAACATGGCAAGCACGAACAGTGCAAAGCTGAAGCAACAAGTAGAAGATGCCTTGGCATCAGGTGGTGTTGAAGCTGCAAAAGAAGTATGTAGGAATACAAAAGGGCCTGTTGCCTCTATCTACTACCAAGGTTTGGACAGGGCTGGTGAGAGCATCGAGTCTGCGGAGAAGGCAGTAGTGGCTTACGGTGGTGTTCAAATGGGACAATTAGAGAAAAACGTTTCTTGGTTATCATTGTTTATCGCCATTGCACCAATGCTTGGTTTCATGGGTACGGTAATTGGTATGATCCAAGCCTTCCAGAAAATTGCTGCCGTGGGTAACTTAAGTGCCTCATTGATTGCAGGTGATATTCAGGTGGCATTATTAACGACGGTATTCGGTCTTATTACAGCGATTATCCTTCAGATATTTTATAACTACATTATCGCTAAAATTGATAGTATTGTAAATGACATGGAAGATTCATCGATCACGTTGATCGATATGCTAGTGGACCACAAAAAATAAGTATCACCCTTAACAACAAAAGATTATGCAGAAGATTATTAAAATAGCATTGATTGTATTAGGTGTGATAAGTGCGGTATTATGGTATTTATTACCAAGTTCCGACATGCCCGCAGCCGAGGCTGCGCAAAGCGGAGCGATGAACGGAATGTTTATCATTACATATATTTTGCTGGGTATCGCAATTATTGTGAGCTTAGTCTTCACCCTGAAAAATTTATTTTCCAACCCACAAGGTTTAAAAAAGACTTTGTTCGTAGTTGGAGGTTTTTTATTGGTGGTAGGTATCTCTTATGTATTGGCAAGTGGAACGGATGTATCTCCCGAGTTCATGTCCATGTCAGATGAGAGTACGGTAAAATATATTGGAATGGGATTGAATGTATTCTTTATCCTTACCATTATCGCCGTCGCTTCACTGATCATTCCGGCAATAAAAAACACATTTAGTAAATAAATATAAAGAACTATGGCTAGAAGAGCAGGAGCACCCGAAGTAAGTGCAGGTTCCATGGCGGACATAGCGTTTCTTTTACTTATCTTTTTCTTGGTAACGACTACCATTGAAACAGATGCAGGTTTAGATCGTATGTTGCCACCAATGGAGCCTCCAACAGAGAAGCCACCTATTATTAAGGAGAAGAACATCTTTACGGTAAATATCAACCGTAACGGACAGTTATTGGTGGAAAACGAAATTCTCGCAATAGATAAATTACGAGAAAAAGCGATTGCTTTTTTAGATAATGGAGGTGCCGCTTCAGGTACTCCCGAATATTGTAATTATTGCAAGGGAAAGCGTAATGCCGATTCTTCGGATAATCCAGCAAAAGCCATCATTTCACTAAAGAACGATAGGGAAACAAAGTATAGTACTTATATTACGGTTCAAAACGAACTGGTTGGTGCGTACAATGATTTGAGGAACAGAGAGGCGCAGCGGTTATATGGTACCGATTATGTAAAAATGGAAGCAGAGTACCTGAATCCTGAGACTTCCGATTCCAAGAAGGATGAGTTAAAGGAAAAGGTTACTCGTATACAAGAATTGTT
>JBARCC010000346.1:0-6243 GCA_049793635.1 Maribacter sp.
ACCGGCGCTTCCAATACGTGTATCGGTATGGAGCGAATCACCCATTTTGATTTGATTTCCAAGGCATCGGAAATTAAGGCAGCTGGTGCCGGGGCCACAAATATGGACACCCTTATCTCCACTAAAAATAGGATCGAACTACGTTCTTGGAGCTTTGACAAGCTTAGCATTGTGCTCTTCGACCTTACCCATGTGAACGAAGCACTCATCGCACATAAGGCGGAGCCTGTCGACGGCATCATTGGGGCCGATGTTCTCAAAAAAGCAAAAGCGATCATCGACTACGACAAAAAATGCCTCTATATGAAAAAGAAAAAGCGCTGAGAATACCCAGCGCTTTTTTTATGATCAGTATTGAAGATTACATCTCCAATGCCTTCTTGATATTATTGTCCATGAGTAATTCTTCTGGGCTTTCCAACGCTTCCTTGATCGCTACCAAAAACCCTACAGATTCCTTACCATCGATAATGCGATGGTCATAAGAAACGGCTACATACATAATCGGTGCAACAGCAATAGCACCATCACGCGCAATCGGTCGTTCTACGATATTATGCATTCCAAGAATAGCACTTTGTGGCGGGTTAATGATCGGCGTAGATAGCATTGATCCAAAAACGCCACCATTCGTGATGGTGAAGGTACCTCCCGTCATCTCGTCAACGGTGATTTCGCCTTCCCTAGCGCGTATGGCCAAACGTTTTACTTCGGCCTCAATTCCTCTAAAGGTCAAGTTCTCGGCGTTTCTGATTACGGGAACCATGAGTCCCTTAGGTCCTGATACCGCAATACTGATGTCGCAGAAATCATAGGAAACCATTTCTTTGCCGTCTATCATCGAATTTACGGCAGGGTACATTTCCAACGCCCTAACGACCGCCTTTGTAAAAAAGGACATAAATCCTAGACCAACACCATGCTTATTTTTAAAATCTTCCTTGTACTTGTCCCTTAGTTCGAAAATAGCGCTCATGTCTACCTCGTTGAACGTGGTCAACATTGCAGTCTCATTTTTGGCAGAAACCAGACGTTCTGCAACCTTTCTGCGCAACATGGATAATTTTGACCGGGTCTCACCTCTATTTCCTCCTGTAGGGGTACCCATAGAAGGTACCGCATTCACAGCATCGTCTTTGGTGATTCTTCCATCCCTGCCAGAACCGCTCACCGATGCCTTATCGATTCCTTTCTCCTCTAAAATTTTCTTTGCGGCCGGGGAAGGGACTCCGGATGCATAGGTTTCCTTCGCCTGAGCGGGTTGTGGAGCTTTCTTACTATCCTTTTTATCGGGACTAGCTTCTTTTTCGGCTTTCAGTTCCTTTTCGGTATTACCTTCAGAACCTTCGTCCCCGCCTGAGGATGAATCCGCTGCTTTACTGGCACCACCTGGTTTCTCTGCGCTTGTATCGATCAAACACACAATCGCACCTACCTCAACGGCATCCCCAACTTCAGCTTTCAGCGTTATGATACCGCTCGCTTCGGCAGGCAACTCCAAGGTGGCCTTATCGGAATCCACTTCTGCGATCGCCTGATCTTTTTCTACATAATCCCCATCCTCAACTAACCATTCGGCTATTTCTACCTCTGTGATAGACTCTCCCGGTGAGGGGACTTTCATTTCTAGAATCATTCTTTCTATAATTTGATATGTTATTTATTTTTTGGTTTGGACATATTGTCCTTCGTCTTATCAAAGACATAATCGATTACTTGCTGGTGCCGCGCTTTGGAACGCACCGAACTACCTGCCGCAGGTGCCGCATAAAAACGTCTAGAGGCGACCCTAAATTTTGCGGCCCCGTTGTAATGCATGAGCATGTGACTCCAAGCGCCCATATTTCGCGGTTCTTCTTGGGCCCACACCACATCATCGGCGTTTTTGTATTTGGATACCATCTCTGTCATCTGTTTTTCCGGAACTGGAAATAACTGCTCCACACGTACCAAGGCAACATCGTCTCTCTTCAACTCTTCCTTCACCGCCAATAGGTCATAATAAAATTTACCGGTACAGAACACCAAACTTTTGACTTTCTTACTATCTGCGGATGCATCGTCGATGACCTCTTGAAAACGGCCTTCCGTGAGTTCCTCTATCTTTGAAACCGCCTTATTATGCCTAAGCAAACTTTTAGGCGTAAAAATAATCAACGGCTTTCTAAAGCTCGCCTTCATTTGCCTTCTCAAAATATGGAACATTTGGGCAGGAGTGGTAACATCGGCGATATACATATTGTCTTTTGCACACAGTTGTAAATAGCGTTCCATTCTTGCGGAAGAATGTTCTGCGCCCTGACCTTCATACCCATGGGGCAATAACATGACCAACCCGTTCTGGAGTTTCCATTTATCCTCGGCGGCGGAGATATATTGATCGATCATAATCTGCGCCCCATTGCTAAAATCTCCGAATTGGGCCTCCCAGATCGTCAAGGTATTGGGGCTTGCCATCGCATAGCCGTAATCAAAACCGACAACACCATATTCAGATAACAATGAATTGTAAATCTGGAAGGTTGCCTGTTCATCCGATAGTTGATTCAGCAAAATGACCTCTTCTTCACTTTCTTCTACTTTCATGACCGCATGGCGGTGCGAAAAAGTACCTCTTTCCACATCCTGACCACTCATACGCACCCCAAAACCTTCTTCCAAAAGCGATCCATAGGCTAATAGTTCGCCCATCGCCCAATCTAAGGTATCGGATTCAAAATACATATTGTAGCGATCCTTGACCAACTTTTCTACTTTACGCAAAAACTTTTTACCTTTTGGCAACGATGTGATCACCTTGGCAATTTGGGTGAGTTTTTCTTTATCAAACGTCGTGTCGACATGATCCATCATCTCCCATTCGCGCACACTCTCAAAACCTTTCCATTCATCTGCCATAAAAGGCGTGATCACCGTTTTATCCTCTTTACGGGAATCCTCAAGCTTTTCCTCTAATGAATCTTTATATTGTTTTTCGAGCTCCGAAACAAAATGCTCATCGATGACACCTTCGGCCATTAAGCGTTCTGCATAAATATCGCGCGGGTTCTTATGTTTTGAAATGGCCTTATATAATTTTGGCTGCGTAAAACGCGGTTCGTCACCTTCGTTATGTCCATATTTTCTGTAGCCCAAAAGGTCGATGAATACATCGCTCTTAAAACGCATTCTGTATTCCAAGGCAAAAAGGGATGCATGCACCACCGCTTCGGCATCATCGGCGTTCACATGCAATACAGGACTTAGCGTTACTTTTGCAACGTCGGTACAATAGGTGGAGGAGCGTGCATCCAAATAATTGGTCGTAAACCCGATTTGGTTGTTCACCACGATATGTATCGTTCCTCCGGTCTTATAGCCGTCTAGGTTGGCCATTTGCACCACCTCATATACTATTCCCTGCCCGGCAATCGCCGCATCGCCGTGTACGATGATCGGTAACACCTTTGAAAAATCGTCTTGATAGTGGGCATCTTGTTTTGCCCTGGCAATACCCTCGACAACAGCACCAACAGTCTCTAAATGTGAAGGGTTCGGCGCGATGTTCATTTTAATCTGATTACCGTTGTCGGATTTTCTATCGGAAGTCCAACCCAAATGGTACTTTACATCGCCATCGAATATTTCCTGCTCATAATCTTTCCCGTCAAATTCACTGAAAATATCCTTTGCGGATTTCCCGAAGATGTTGGTCAATACATTCAGGCGACCACGGTGTGCCATGCCCATAACGAACTGCTTTACGCCCATTTCGGCCGCACGTTCAACGATCACATCCAACGCGGGTATCAAAGACTCGTTGCCTTCGAGGGAAAATCGTTTTTGCCCAACATATTTGGTATGCAAAAACGTTTCAAATGAAATGGCATGGTTCAATTTTTTCAGGATGTGCTTTTTACGCTCGGGCACAAAATCTGGATGGTTATCATTGACATTTATCCAATCTTGTATCCATTTCAAACGCTCTGGCTTTCGAATATACATATATTCTACACCGATGGCATCGCAGTAGATGCGTTCTAAATGCGTAATGATCTCTTTAAGGGAACTGGGTCCGATTCCTATAATGTCCCCTGCATTGAAAACGGTATCCATATCGGATGCTTCCAATCCAAAATTATTGATTTCAAGGGTGGGCTCATAGTGCCTTCGCTCCCTGACCGGGTTCGTTTTGGTGAATAAATGACCACGACTTCGGTAACCATCGATCAGACGAATTACCTGAAACTCTTTCTGCAGGGATTCTGGCATTTCGCTTTTCGCCCCATTGACCATTACGGTCGTGCGGCTTTCATCAAGTTCTAGACCATCCAAAGAACTTTCCATACCAAAGTCGAAACCTTGAAAAAAAGCTCTCCAACTAGGCTCTACACTGTCGGGATTTACCAAATACTTGTCATAGAGCTCCGAAAAAAAAGAGGTATGCGCGGTATTCAAAAAGGAATATTTATCCATGAATTACTTTCTGTATCTTTAGAATAAATTTGAGCAAAAATACAACATTTACAATATCTAACGGAAGAATGAACCGGATTATTGAAACTTTAAAATAAATTTTAGACATGAGCTTAAAAAATATAATTGTACTCCTTTTTGTTGCCTTGAACACCACCCTTTGCATGGCCCAGTTATCGAGACAGGGTAGCGAATTTTGGAACAAGGTACGATTTGGAGGCAGTGTAGGGCTAGGTTTTACAAATGGCGGGTTCAACGGGTCCATTTCCCCAACGGCCATCTATCAATTCGATAACAGATTTGCCGCCGGCACTAGCCTAAATTTCAATTACGCCAAATTCAACGACACTAAACTTTTAGCGTATGGCGGCAGTGTTCTTGGACTATATAACCCCATTCCACAGTTACAATTTTCGACCGAATTCGAAGAACTCAGGATCAACAGCACATTCTCTACCCCTACGATTACCATAGAAGATAACTACTGGTTGCCTGCCTTATTTCTCGGACTTGGATATACTACCCAGAACGTTACCTTTGGGCTACGGTACGATGTGCTGTACGATGATAATCGAAGTATCTATGGCAATGCATTGATGCCGTTTGTAAGGGTCTTCTTTTAATATGGTGCTTTCACTGGACCAAAGACCTAACCGACCTCTATGAACACTGCAAAAAACCGCTATCTTTCCCTTGACGTATTCCGAGGAATGGATGTGGCGTTAATGATCATCGTAAATTCACCGGGTGACCGTAGCGCTATTTTCGCACCCTTGAAACATGCTGTTTGGAATGGTTTCACCCTTACCGATCTGGTCTTCCCGACCTTTTTATTCGTAGTCGGAAATGCCATGAGTTTCAGTATGAAAAAATATCAGGGTATGGGGGATGCTGCCTTCTTTAAAAAGGTATTGAAACGTTTCTCGATCATCTTTATCCTAGGGTTTTTGATGTACTGGTTTCCCTTTTTAGAAAATGGGCACATTAAGCCCCTGGCCGAAACCAGGATCTTTGGGGTATTGCAGCGTATTGCCCTTTGCTACTTATTTGCATCCATCTTGCTTTATTATTTCAAAACTCGAACCGTTGTTGTTTTCAGCCTTCTGGCATTACTCGGATACCACCTGCTTTTGGTGTCCTTTGGCGACCTTACCCTTCTGGGGAATGCCGTGCTAAAACTAGACAAATTCCTCATCGGGGCCGACCATATGCACCATGGAAACGGAGGGGTCGCCTTTGACCCCGAAGGCCTATTGAGTACCTTACCTGCCATTGTCAACGTAATTGCAGGATACCTTACCGGCAAATTCATTCAAAAAAACGGCCAAAATTATGAAACCATCGCAAAACTCCTCATGGTCGGTTTTGCGCTGTTAATTGCGGCATTTGCATGGGACTTGATCTTGCCTATCAATAAAAAATTGTGGACCAGCTCATTTGTTTTGTTGACCTGCGGAATAGACCTGTTCATCATCGCAGTCTTAATATATCTTTTGGATATGACTAAATGTTTTAAACGTACCTACTTCTTCGAGGTTTTTGGCAGAAATACCCTTTTTATTTACTTATTATCAGAGTTGTTCATTATTAGCCTATCTAAAATTTCTGTCAAAGACACCACGGCCTACGCCTGGATTGCAGACAAAATTTTCAATACCCTTGCAGGAGACTATTTAGGGTCTTTCCTTTTTGCCTTGTGGGTCATGTTAACCTGTTGGGTGGTGGGATACGTAATGGACAAAAAAGGAATCTATGTAAAAGTGTAATTGGTTTCCCTCCTTCGGCGGG
>JBARCC010000347.1:0-4656 GCA_049793635.1 Maribacter sp.
CCATTGATTTATATCCCCACCTAGATTTTCAGTTAGGTCTGCCACGGCGTTCGTAAATGCTTCCTTTAAAAACTGATTCCTTTCTTCCATAGGATTTTCTCCAAAACGACGGTCTGGAGCGGTGATCCAATCCATCACACGTTTCAATTGAAGGCCAGGCACGATCCCTTTGCCCGCTTCCGGAATAAAACGTTCGTTGGCCCTATCCATAAGTTGGTTTTCCCATGCGACATAGATGGCCGCGGCAATTGAACTTGCTTCCAGTCTTAAATCCCAATCGGTCAATCTAGTCTTGGCTTCGGCTGCCTTACCGGTAAATGAAATAGGTTCCAATAGGGGCAGCAATGTTCTGGCCGGGATGGATAGGTAATCGGTCTGCAAGGCCTTCATGTCGTGCATGGTCAAGGCCGAATCGGCGTGTAGCACCTCGTCTACGCGGTCGCCCCGAAACGGGTCTGCCCAAGAATATCCAACGGCATCCCAATGCGTATAATCTTCTGGAATCACATTTTGGTTGGCCGTAGCGATAAAACCCTTCGCAGGATTGTAATCGTGCGGTTTTTTTACAATGGGCAGATAACCGTCCCATTCAAAACGCCCATCTCCCGGCACGGGAACCAGGCCGCTAAAATTACTGCGGATGGGGGCGATGCCGACTGCCTGCCAACCAATGTTTCCTTTTTTATCGGCCCATACCATATTCTCCCCTGGGATGTGGCTATAATTACAAGCTTCCCTAAATTCATCCCAAGTTTTAGCTTGGTCCATGCGCAATGAAGCCAAATAGGGCGAACCGCCCGGTTCTAGCCAAGCGCAACGCACTGCGTAGGCAACGTTATTTGTGGAATCTATGTAGGTGACCGGTCCATGTACGGTATAGAACAACGGAGCCGTGTGATCCTGTTGGCCCTTTACCTTTATCGTTTCCGAAACCTTCGTCATCTCTTTCCATTCGCCCTGATATCTATACTGATTCGGATGCTCGGGATTCAATGCATAGACATATAAGTCCTCACCATCCGTTTCAAAAACGGTCAGGCCCCAAGACCCGTATTCGTTATGGCCAATGGAAATACCGGGTATTTCGGGCTCTCCACCTCCAATCACGTTCCATCCCGGGGCAACCAAATGGGTCATGTAGCGCAGAGAAGGTATGGCAATAGTTCTGTGGGGATCATTGGCCATGTAGGTATTGCCATCGGCCATACGTTCACCGCTCACGACCCAATTGTTACTACCGATGGACAAGGAGTCGTTTTTACCTTCACGAAGCGATGAAACCGCTTTTTCCTGTTCGGTATTTTGGTAAGCGGGAAGCACATCAGAGGTTTGGAATTTGACAGGTTTCCGATACGCATGGTATAGTTCTAAAATCGCATCGCCCAACAACGAGGCGTCGATACTCGGATCCATCTCTAGATCGGGGTCCTTGGGATGGAACCAAAATAATTCCTTGGTTTTTTCAACCCCTAATTTCGCAACGGAGCGTCCCACCTGTAATTCTTCATCAATATTCCCTAAAAGTCCCTGATGTCTGGAGATCACCACTTCGGGGGTCCATTTTTGAGGCTGTATGCCCAATAGTTTGAACTCGATCGGTAATGCTTCCGGCGTTTTTAAGATTTCTTCGATATAGGCATTTACGCCATCGGTATACGCCGAAATGATTTCCTTTCCATCGTTGTGATAGTGGTTGAGTTCGGTATCCAAATCCCCCCTGAACTTGAAGAGTCGGGTGCCGATATCTCTTTTAAGCTCGCGCTCCCCGAGTATTTCCGCCACGGTTCCCGTAGCCTGCCTTCGCCAAATCTCGAATTGAAAAAGTCGATCTGTCGCTGCGGCATAGCCCTGTGCAAAGAAAAGATCATGTTGGTTTTTGGCATAGATGTGATTGATGCCCCATGGGTCCCTAACCATCTCGACCGGTTCGTGTAGTCCATCAATTTGTAGATCATCGGTTGCAGTTAGTTTTGATTCTTTGCACGAATAGGCAAGGAGCAGTATACAGGGTAGCAATAGTTTTTTCATGGTTGGTTTGTATTGGTGATACCAAAAAGGTCCGACAGCAAATCGGACCTTTCTTTTACAATGGATATACGTTACGTTTAGGTGCATCTGTCTTCCCTAAAAATACGTATTTATTGCCTCAATTCCTTCTTATTCGATAATCGAGCGTTACACCATCAGAAGCTTGCCTTACTATGCGTACGTTATTTTTTGCAAAAACGCCTTTTAGGCTTGACTCGATAATCGGGATTTAAACCTGACTGCCGTCAAGCAATTTGCTCCGAGACCTGCCTCGAAATTATAACCTTGTTTCCCTACGAATGCCTCGTCCGCTTGCCCCGAGGTAGTTGACTATTCTCCTTCATATTTGCTGCTGTAGCGTTTCCAAAGTTCTGTTTGATGGGTTTCCAAAGATAGTTCCCGACCATCTATAAATGCATGGATCAATTGATTGCCCGCCATATCGAGCGCGTCACCTTCGGAGATGAACAGCGTAGCGCTCTTACCATTTTCCAAGGTGCCGTATCTGTCATCGATTCCCAATATTTTAGCCGTGTTTCCAGTCAAAAGCTGCACGGCAGTTTCTTTGTCCAATCCTTGCTGCACGGCTTGCCCAGCATAAAAGGGCAAATTACGGGTCTGAAAATTTGCTGCATCGGTATTCTGAATCGCCACTAAAAGTCCGGCATCGACCAATAATTTGGGAAGTTTATAGGGCAGGTCATAATCTTCGTCCTCAAAAGCAGGTCGGTTGTGGGTATACTGCACTAATACGGGTATCCCATTACTTTTTAAGAAGTCGGTAATCTTGTAGGCATGGTATCCACCGATCAATACGATGTTCTGTGCTCCATTGGTTTTGACGGCATTGATGGCATCGATGATTTCCTTTTCCCCATCGGCATAAACGAACAGTTTTTGTGAACCTTCGAAAACTCCTTGCATCGCGGCGAACGCGGGATTCAATTCTTTGGTACTTGCTTTTCCATAGGCCAACGCATTTTTCATAAAGGTGACGACCGCCTGTGTTTCCTCCGCGTAGTCTTTATTGGGTTGGTAACCCCGTTCTTCACCGGCCCACCAACGGCCTTGTTTGAAGGTCGCCGGCCAATGCAAGTGAACGCCGTCGTCGGTTTTGATGACCGCATCTTCCCAGTTCCACGCATCGAACTGAACGATGGAGGATGTTCCTGAAATTCGGCCCCCAACAGGCGCAATTTGCGCCAATAAAACCCCGTTGGGCCGCATGCTTTCCACCACTTTCGATTCTGCGTTATAGGCGATCAAACTGCGTACATGCGGAATCAAATCCCCGATTTCATCATCATCAGTGCTAGCCCGTACGGCATCGATTTCCACTAAGCCCAAGGTTTTTGCCGGCGCGATAAACCCCGGATAAACGTGTTTGCCTGTAGCATCGATGACTTTGCCCGTTCGGGCAATCTTCATTTTGGAGTCGCCGACAAAGGTAATTTTCCCCTCTGCGAACATGATCAAGGAGCTTTCGATGACTTCCCCATTGCCAAGGTGCGCGGTCGCACCTTCAATGGTAATGGCCTCCGTTTGTTTTGGTGCCGGTGTTTGTTGTGCCAATGCCGGAAAGCTTGCCAAAAAGAGGAGTGTAAGTGGTATGTATATTTTCATGGTATTGTTTTTCAATTTCATATGGATGAAGTTACTCGCTATCACAGGTAAAATCTTCTTTTACGCTCTGTTTAGGACCTTGTGTTTTTTTACCGTCGGCCTTTTCTTTCAGCATCATGTTTACGAGTTCGTTTCGTTCCTTTTTAATGGCCTCCCTTTTCTGGGCATCGGACTCGATGTCAAAATACGTAACCCCTTCAATGAGCGTTTTCTCGGCTTTCGAGTAGACCGATAGTGGGTTGCCTGACCATAACACCAGGTCGGCGTCCTTACCTACTTTTATGCTTCCTACCCTGTCGTCTATATGTAAAAGTTTAGCGGGGTTAAGAGTAACCATCTTCCAAGCTTCCAATGCGTTCATCCCTCCATATTTTATGGTTTTCGCTGCCTCCTGGTTCAATCTTCGAATCATCTCGCTATCATCGCTATTGATCGCGGTGAGGACCCCTTGCCGCTGCATGATGGCCGCATTGTAGGGTATGGCGTCGTTCACTTCATACTTATAGGCCCACCAGTCGCTGAACGTGCCTGCGCCAACGCCATGTTCGGCCATTTTATCGGCTACTTTATAACCTTCTAAAATATGGGTAAATGTATTGATTCGGAAACCGAAGTGTTCGGCCACTTTCATCATCATGTTAATTTCGCTCTGCACATACGAATGGCAGGAAATAAAACGCTCGCCATTAAGGATTTCTGCCAACACTTCCATCTCTTCATCGTAGCGATACGCTTCGCCACTTTTCTTTTTGGCATCGTATTCCTTTGCTCTTTGGAAATAGTTCATGAATACTTGCTCAACCCCCATTCGGGTCTGCGGAAAACGGGAAAAGCTTTGCCAATTGCTTTGCTTTACATTCTCACCTAGCGCAAATTTGATGAACTTAGGGGAATTGTCGTAAATGAGTCCATTCGCTTCTTCGCCCCATTTTAGTTTTAAGATGGCCGACCTTCCCCCGATGGGGTTGGCCGAGCCGTGTAAAAGTTGAAGGGAAGTGACGCCGC
>JBARCC010000348.1:0-5115 GCA_049793635.1 Maribacter sp.
AAAGCCGAGATACAATTTACCAACGGGGACATCAAAAAGCTTTTGCTACGGTTTGCAAAACTAGAGGTGATCGGTTAAGTATCTCAAAAGGTTGCAACTCCATTTCCTGGAATGATTTCCACCATTCTTGGTTTTTAAACAAACGTTGTGGCATTTGATTGAATGCTTTAGCTTATTTTGAATCTCTAAGTTTTACGTAATTTGTATCTTAAGGACTTGTAATCGATAGCCATGGCCGAATTCATTAAAATTTACGAAGAAAATCCTAATCCTAGAGAGATAAAGAGGGTAGTGGAAGTATTAAGGAAGGGTGGTCTGGTAATTTATCCTACCGATACCGTTTACGGTCTGGGTTGCGATATCACGAATACCAAAGCCTTGGAAAAAATCGCCCGTATCAAGGGAATCAAATTGGCAAAAGCCAATTGGTCATTCATATGTACCGATTTAAGCAACCTCTCCGATTATGTTCGGCAAATCGATACGGCCACCTTTAAGATTTTAAAAAGGGCCTTACCGGGTCCGTATACCTTTATTTTGCCAGGGAACAATAACCTACCCAAAGATTTCAAGAAAAAGAAAACGGTGGGCATCCGGGTGCCCGATAACCGTATCGTCAAAGCATTGGTGGAAGGGTTGGGCAATCCGATCGTATCCACCTCTATTCGTGATGAGGATGATGTTTTGGAATATACCACAGATCCTGAATTGATCTATGAGAAATGGGACAATCTGGTAGACATCGTGATTGATGGGGGTTACGGAGGTAACATTGCATCGACCATCATCGATATCTCCTCAGGGCACCCCGAAGTCATTCGGGAAGGAAAGGGAGCTTTAGACATTCTGTAACCAGGGGTTTTATTAAATATCCAGCAAATAAAAATGCCGCTGATATTCAGCGGCATTTTTCAATTTTAATATTGCGCCAGCCTAACGGCAGGCAATTCAAACGTGTTATTTGTTTATCGCCGGATCTTTCATTCCTTCTTCGATCATGCTGTAGAATTGATCGATTTTTGGAAGTACGACAATTCTAGTTCTTCTGTTTTTAGACTTTTCAGTCGAAGAGACCGGAATATATTGTGATCTACCTGCTGCGGTCATACGCTTGGGATCCACATTGAAATCATTTTGTAATATACGTACCACTGATGTCGCACGCTTTACACTTAAATCCCAGTTATCCAATAACACGCCACCTCTGTAAGGTACATCATCGGTATGGCCTTCTACCATAAATTCGAAATCAGGCTTATTGTTCACCACTTTGGCCACCTTACCTAAGATTTCCTTAGCTCTGCTGGTTACGTTGTAGCTACCGCTGCTGAATAACAATTTATCGGAAATTGATACGAATACCACACCTTTTTCTACACTGATTTCGATATCCTCGTCATCCATGTTGCCTAAAACACCTTTTAAACTCTGTACCAATGAAAGGTTTACGGAATCTCTACGCGTGATGGCATCGTTTAATTTACGGATGGTCAAATCTTTTTCTTGAAGACTTTCTAAGGATTTTTCCAAGTTCTCAGCCCCTTTGGTAGTCAAAGTGGTCAAATTACCCATATTGTTGATTAAATCCTGATTGTTGGCTTTCAAAAATGCATTTTGATCTTCTAATGTTTTAAGTCTAGACGTAGACGTAGCTTTCTCCTCCAAGCAGTCGTTCAGTTTTACCGTAGCGGAGTTCAAAAGATCTTGTGTTTGTTTTTGTTTTGACTCAAGGTCGGCATATTTCTTCTGTGAAACACAAGAGGATAATAAAAGCGTTACTCCAAGACATCCTAAGAATATTTTCTTCATAATTTTAAATTCTATTACTGTTTAGTTATTTACTTAATTTTCGCACTTAAGCGACATCAAAATTATAGAATAAGAAAGTTACTTGTGAACCTCCCTAGTTAATCTTTTACTAAAATGTTAAAATTACTTATTCTATTTACGAAATAAGACCACACGATGGACTTCGTAATGTAGTATTTTTTAATGAAGCTTCTTTTTTCCCGCTTTTTGTACATGTTTCGAAACTGACGGTAAAAACTTAGATGGGCCCTTATAATCGCTATAAAATGTGTGAACCTTAACTGCCATAGGAAGCGTATCGCAGCGATACCGTCTAGCACCAATCTTAGAAAGATAATTACGAACGCTTTTCTTCTCGGAAGGTTTTTGGTGATTGAAAACAACGAGTTCCTAAAATTCAAATATGTTTTTTTAGGGTTCATATTGCTCAAGGTCGAACCGCCCAGGTGATATACGCTAGAAGCGCCGACATACATAATCTTATAGCCGTGGTTTTTAGCACGCCAGCAGAAATCGACTTCTTCTTGGTGGGCAAAATAATCGTTGTCAAAGCCTTTTAATTCTTCAAAAACGTTCTTTTTCACGAACATGCATGCGCCCGTGGCCCAGAATATTTCTTTGATATCGTCGTATTGTCCATTATCGCGTTCAAGGGTTTGAAAAATCCTACCCCTACAGAAAGGGTATCCCAGTTGATCAATAAATCCCCCACCTGCCCCTGCATACTCAAAATGGTCTTTTTTGAGCAGGTCCAATATCTTGGGTTGTACGATGGCCGCATCCTCAATGGTCATAAACGCTTCTGAAATGGGCTCCAACCAATGTGCGGTCACTTCCACATCAGAATTTAAAAGGCAAAAAATATCGCAATCAACATGCCTCAGAGCATCGTTATATCCCTTCGCAAAACCTCCATTTTCCGCATTTTTAATGATGTGTACGGATGGGTAATTTTCGGAGACAAACGCAATGGAATTATCGGTGGATGCGTTATCGGCCACATAGATATCCGCGCCTTTGGAATGGGCTATGACCGAAGGGAGATACCTTTCTAGTAGCAGCTCACCGTTCCAGTTTAATATGACTATCGCTATTTTCAAATCGATGGCAAATTAACGGCTAAAATCAGGAATCTGCCGCATAAAATGATATTTTTCCTCGACTGCATCCGTTTGGCAGTAGAAATGCGAGTGCCCATTCGTAACCATTAGATAATCGGCGTTCAATTTAAAATTGTATTGTGCTATCTGGTCAAAAGTACCTTGGGTAATCTTAATTTCTGGTGCTTTACACTCCACTAAAAGATGCAATTGCCCCTTAGATTTGAACACGACAATGTCATATCGCTTTTTCAACCCGTTTACCTCGATCTGTTTTTCTACATTGATATGGCTTGCCGGATACTGTTTTTCGGTGATGAGAAATTGAACGACGTGTTGGCGTACCCATTCCTCGGGAGACAGCACCACGAATTTTTTACGGATTCCGTCAAAGATCAAGGTCCTATTTTGCCTATTTTTGACCCTGAACGTGTAGCTTGGAAAATTAAGAGGCTGCATGGCACAAAGTTGATGAATTTTTCTGAATGGATGAAGCTGTACACATAGTCAATACAATACGAAAAGGTCAAATTAGTCCTATTTACTTTCTCTTTGGGGAGGAG
Source organism: Maribacter sp. (assembly GCA_049793635.1). Lineage (GTDB taxonomy): Bacteria > Bacteroidota > Bacteroidia > Flavobacteriales > Flavobacteriaceae > Maribacter. Next base: position 3,473 of record JBARCC010000348.1, read on the forward strand.
GCCTATTTCATAGACAAAATATCCGACTACATTGCAAAAAGTGTTTTGACCGAAGAAGAAAAGGGTTTCAACCAAATGACGCTCTACGGTAGGGACGTTTCGATTGATGACATCGTAGGCAATGCAAAACGATACCCGATGATGGCAGAACGGCAAGTGGTCATCGTCAAAGAAGCACAACATCTTTCCCGAACCATTGAACAGTTGTGTGCATATGCAAGCAATCCACAACCTACCACGGTACTCGTTATCTGCTACAAATATAAAAAACTCGATAAGCGCAAAAAATTGTTCAAGATTGTACAGAAAAACGGCGTTATTTTCGAAAGTAAAAAGCTATATGAAAATCAGGTCAGCGATTGGCTCAGGAAGAACCTGTTAAGTAGTGGGTACACCATTTCCCATAAGGCAGCGCTTTTATTGGTAGAATTTTTAGGAACCGACTTGGGTAAGATAAACAACGAACTCGATAAACTCAAACTTGCCCTACCCAAAGAAACCGAGATTACGCCAAAGCACATTGAGGAGCATATCGGCATCAGTAAAGATTATAATAATTTTGAATTGAAAAGGGCTATCGGCGAAAGGGATATTGTAAAAGCAACCAAAATAATCACCTATTTTGCCCAGAACCAAAAGGACAATCCATTTATTCTCACGGTCACCCTATTGAACTCTTTTTTTACGCAATTGTTGCAGTACCACGGCCTCAATGACCACTCTTCGAAAAGTGTAGCGAGTGCATTACGCATCAATCCCTATTTTGTAAATGAAATACAGACCGCGGCGAGAAACTATCCGATGAAAAAAGTCAGCAAAATCATTTCCAGTTTACGGGAAATGGATATGAAGGGAAAAGGAGTGGGTACCGCCACCATGAGCGATGTGGATTTATTAAAGGAGTTATTGTATAAAATAATTTGAATCCTATTTTCGATCGATGCTGAATTTCCCAGGGCCCACTAAAATGATGGTAATAAATGCCACCAGATAAAATAGTGCCTTTTCCTTGGTAGCAAAATTATCACTACCATGCACAATAAATGCCGCTACGGCCATGGTGACCGCCGCAGGGATTGCCGCAAGACGGGTCTTGAAACCTAAAATGATTAAAAGTGGGCAGACCATTTCACCAATGACCGCCAAGAATAGGGAAGGAGCGGCCCCGATGCCCAATGGGTCACCGAACTCGAAATTGCCCGAAATTAAATTTTGGAATTTCGGGATACCGTGAACCAACATCATTCCCGACACCGCTATTCTAAAAAAAGCCAATCCAAGATCACTTAAAAGTGTTTTTTTCATTTTTACGTTTTATCTAGCCTTAAATGTATCAATTTTTTCTGTGTTAATTAAAATCTGTTTCAATTCTTGCAACAACTGATCGGCATTTTCGTGGTCGAAGTATAAGGGAGGCTTAATTTTCAATACGTTATCAAAAGGTCCGTCCGTACTAATTAAAATATGTCTAGCCCTAAGTTCATTTTTAATACTAGCGGCCAGTTCTGTACCTGGTCTACCGTTGGCATCCACTATTTCTACACCTAAAAAAAGTCCTTCCCCACGCACATCGCCCATAATGCTAAAGGTTGTTTGTAGGTGCTTAAGTCCATCTTTTAGGTAGCCCCCGACCCTCTCTGCCT
>JBARCC010000349.1:0-4067 GCA_049793635.1 Maribacter sp.
TCCCAAGAAAGATTCCAATGACTTTTTAGCCGCAGCTTTTGTGATGCCAGCGTCAGCTGCCATTGCATCGATCAATTCTGTTTTGTTCATAATGTGATAAATTAATAGTGATTAATATATATTATACTCAACACAAATTTATAGGGATTTATGACCAACGCAAGTAAAACGGGGCGAAATCCCTTATTTTGTTGATAACTCAGGCCGTTTGTTGATAAAGTAGGTATTTTTCTACGTTTCTCGCAGCCCAATAGGGACGGGGCTTTACCCCATTTTCACGTTTTCGGCTAACTTTAGCCCATTTAGGACTTCGCTCACTTGCATTCTTTTCTTTCCCTGAAGCTGAATTTCCTCCAATACCAAGAAGCCTCCCTTTGCGGCCACCTTCATCTCCTTTTTGGAGTGCACTACGGTACCCATGGCTATATCATGATTATTTTCTTCAATGTGACACTTGTAAATTTTTGCCTGAATCGATTCATCACCGTTATGTAACAGTGTCCAGGCGGCAGGATAGGGACTCAACCCTCGCACAAAATTGTAAATATCGGATAAGGAGTCTTGCCAGTTAATTTCGCAGGTCTCCCGGTGTATCTTAGGGGCAGGTTTGAGTTCCGTCAAGTTGGTCTGGGCTACCGTATCAAAATTACCTTTTTGGATACGTTCTACGGTGTTAATGACGGTCGAGGCGCCCACACGCATGAGGGCATTATGCAAATTTTCGGCAGTGTCCGTAGGGTTGATTGTAATTTCCTGTTGTAAAATTATAGCTCCGGTATCTATTTTTTCGTCTATAAAAAACGTGGTGACTCCCGTTTTCCGCTCCCCGTTAATTATGGCCCAATTTATGGGAGCGGCACCCCGGTATTGGGGCAGGAGGGAAGCATGCAGGTTAAAGGTACCATACTGCGGCATCTGCCACACCACTTTCGGTAGCATTCTAAACGCTACCACAATCTGTAAATTGGCGCCCAATGTTTTCAAACGTTTCAAAAAGGTTTCATCCTTCAAATTGGTGGGTTGTAGTACCGGAAGGCTATTTTCAACGGCATATTCCTTGACGGCAGACGTGTTCAACTTACGTCCCCTACCTGCAGGTCGATCTGGTGCGGTGATTACCCCAACGATGTTAAACTTGTGTTTGACGAGTTCATCTAAAATACCGACGGCAAAATCGGGTGTTCCCATAAAAACGATGCGTAAAGTTTCCATATTATATAAGTTCGTATTCGTTACGTGTATTTAATCTGATGCTATTCTCCTCCAACAGCTCTTGTATAATTCTAATCAATTCTTCTTGTTCTATGTTCAAGTTGTGCTGTAGCTTTTTCGAAGTTGCGCTCCCTTTTTCCAACAATCGTAACGTTTTTGCTTTTAAGTCTTCCGTAACTAGGCCCGTAGTCTTATTTCTCCTACACACATCACAAATGCCACAGACCTTACCTTGCTTTTCTCCAAAATAGGCCAAAAGTTGAACGCTTCTACAGACATCTTCATTTTCAATATATTCCAAAATTTTTGAAACCTTCTCTATTTTGATTTGGTTCTGTTCTACAATGGTGTGAGAAAACCGATTTATGGTACGGTCATCATCCCTAGGCACCAAAAACAAAAGTTCCAAATCGCTATGCGTACTCTGATAGGTTATAATTTCATCTTTTACCAGTTGTTGAAAATTTGAATCCACCACCGACTCCGGGATCCCTATTTTTTTTGCGATCAAATAGGTGTTCACCTGGGTTTCAAATTCAAATACGCCTCCATAGGTTCGCAATACTACTTTGATGAAATTTTCGAGTAGTTGATTTTGGCGTATGTATCTGAACAGGGTATCCTTATCCGTAGTGAACTTTAGGATGCTTTTTTTATTAAAATTTTCAGAAAGGGAAATGACCGAATTTCGGTCTAAAACCAATAGCGCGTTGTAGGTGATATAGCTATTGAGGGCATAACGATCACAAAAGGCGTTGAAATTGAGGAGGTATCTGGCGTCCGTAAATTCTTGAATGCCAATCTGAAAATAGGTGGTCAACTTTTTGTAAACCATCTTCACAAAGGCAACATCGGGAAGCACTTCTAAGAACTGTCTTTTTACCAGAATCTTGTCTGCTGTATTCGTCAACATCACCGCTTTTGCCAAAGCCCCATTTCTACCGGCTCGACCAGCCTCTTGAAAATAATTCTCAAGGCTATCGGGTATTTGATAGTGGATAACGAGTGCTACGTCGGGCTTATCTATGCCCATTCCGAAGGCATTGGTAGCGACCATGATCTTTACATTATCGGTCAACCACGAATTCAAGCGTTTGGTCTTTGTCTTTTGATCGATACCACCGTGATAATACGTGGCCTTGAATCCGTTTTTTATAAGATATCCGGAAACTTCTTCAGACACCCTTCTACTACGAACATATATGATCGCGCTGTGTTTTAATTGGGCGCAGTACCTTTTCAGCTGGTTGTTTTTGTCTTCCGTTGAAATTACCCCGAAGCCAATGTTCTTTCTATAGAAGGAATCTTTTTTGAATAACGGATTCTTTAGCTGCAATGAGTGGAGGATATCGTCACTTACCCTCTTGGTCGCCGTTGCGGTGAGTGCTACCATAGGTACCCCAGGATGCAAGGTACGTAACGTGGCACAGTTTAAATACGCGGGTCTAAAATCATGACCCCACTGTGATATGCAATGGGCCTCGTCGATTACGAAAAGAGTTACGTTCATCGCACGAATACGTTCCTGCACCAACTCTTGTTGCAACCGTTCTGGGGATAGGTACAGAAACTTATAGTTCCCATAGATACAATTGTCCAACATACTGTCCACCTCCGCGAATTTGAGTCCGCCCCTTAAACCCAACGCTTTGATGCCCAATTTCTGGAGTGTATCTACCTGATTCTCTATTAACGCGATCAATGGAGATATGACGACACAAATACCCTCTTGCATCATTGCGGGTACTTGAAAACAGATGGACTTACCGCCGCCGGTGGGCAAGAGAGCGAGTACGTCGCTACCGTTGTAAATGGCATTTATAATTTCTTCCTGTGACCCCCTAAATTGGTCGAAACCCCAATAATGATGAAGTATTTCCGCTGGTGTTCTATGCACCGGCTTCAGAAATTAGGCGCTTTACAAAATTCAGCCGTTCGTCCACCGTTCCAAAAGGCACTTCGATAGGCATATAGCCAAGTGATCTATACATAGCACTTAACTGTACATGTATGGCACAGGCCTGTTCAAAATTTTCCATACGCTCATTGTCCTGTTTGTATATGGCTTCCCAAGGAGGTAAGATCAATACCTCGTCGTAGGTATGTTCTGTACAGAGATCATGATAGTTTTGATCGTAGGCCTGGTCGAAATAGTTCATGTAGGCCAAAACATCGGGCATTCCCCGATCATAAAACAAAAAGGTGCGCTCCACATGTTCACCTTCGAGATAATGTTCTAACCGCGCGGTGATGAGCTGGTCATTGAATGCTTTTGAATCTTCAACGAAAGCGATCGGATTCCCCTTCTCCAGGTCTAGCGTATGACTTCCTACAACTTTTGAAGTCATGGTTCGAATCACCTCGTGGAAACAATGATACCCTTCACGTTCCAAGGCAGAAACCAATACGGTCTTTCCCGTTCCAGGGCCTCCGGTAATTACGATTCTTCTTTTCTTCAACGTGCTGTAATAAGTGTACAAAAGTACAAAAACCAAGAGTATTAAAAAACTGAAGCATTACGCTTGTCTTTGTGCAAAACCGAAACTATGGACGAAAACAATCCTAAAGAATTTTATGATAAATTGAGGGCACAATTGGAAGAAACCTCAACATGGCCATCTACCTATTTATATAAGTTCATTGTAAAAAGCGAAGTTGATAAAATAGAAGCTATCCATAGAATTTTTGACAATATGGGTGCTGTTATCGAGTCTAAAAAATCGAAAAAAGGAAAATACACGAGTGTTTCGATAACCGTGAATTTGGAGAATCCGGATGCGGTCATTGAAAAATATATAGCTGTCGGGGAAATAGAAGGGGTAATCTCCCTGTAAAATAGCATTTCATCTATAATT
>JBARCC010000350.1:0-3292 GCA_049793635.1 Maribacter sp.
GATGTGAATTCCCATCCCCATTATTCCAATTCAGGAGAACTGATCATCATCCATAACGGAATAATAGAAAATTACGAGGCGATAAAAAAGGAGTTGACCAAACGTGGATATACGTTTACCTCTGACACCGATACGGAAGTTTTGGTAAACCTTATCGAGGAAGTCAAAAAGACCGAAAACGTTAAACTGGGTAAAGCCGTTCAGATTGCCCTCAATCAAGTGGTCGGCGCATATGCAATTGCTGTATTCGATATTCAAAAACCTGATGAAATCGTGGTCGCTAAATTGGGTAGCCCATTGGCGATAGGGATTGGAGATGATGAATTTTTCATCGCTTCCGATGCTTCCCCGTTTATAGAATTCACCAATAATGCGGTGTATCTCGAAGATGAGGAAATGGCCATCATCCGTTTAGGTAAGGAAATAAAATTAAGAAAGATAAAGGATGATGCCGTAGCCTATCCTAGGATTCTGGAATTGCAAATGAATCTCGAGGAAATCGAAAAGGGGGGGTACGACCATTTTATGTTGAAGGAAATTTATGAGCAGCCAAGGGCGATCAAAGATACCTATCGTGGTAGACTTTTGGCAGATCAGGGGCTCATTAGAATGGCGGGCATCGACCAGAACATGGAAACGTTCCTGAACGCGAATAGAATAATCATTGTGGCCTGTGGTACCTCATGGCATGCCGGCTTGGTGGCCGAGTATATTTTTGAGGACTTGGCCAGGATTCCCGTTGAGGTTGAATATGCCTCTGAATTTCGATATCGGAACCCTGTGATAACCGATAAGGACGTATTGATCGCTATCTCACAATCGGGAGAAACCGCGGATACCCTAGCGGCCATAAAGCTTGCGAAGGAGAAAGGAGCGTTTGTTTTTGGGGTTTGCAATGTAGTAGGTTCGTCCATCGCAAGGGAAACCGATGCGGGCGCCTACACCCATGCCGGACCGGAAATAGGCGTTGCCTCTACAAAGGCATTCACGACCCAGATCACGGTATTGACCTTGATCGCTTTGAAGTTGGCGAAGGCTAAAGGAGTATTTTCAGAATCGAGGTACCATGAGTACTTGACAGAATTGGAAACGATACCGAGTAAGGTGGAAAAGGCTCTAGAATCCAATGCGTTGATAGAGATCATTGCCGATGTGTACAAAGATTCCACCAATTGCCTTTATCTGGGTAGGGGGTATAATTTTCCGGTAGCATTGGAAGGCGCCTTAAAATTAAAGGAAATCAGTTATATACATGCAGAAGGGTATCCTGCGGCAGAGATGAAGCACGGTCCTATTGCGCTGATCGATGAGCATATGCCCGTCTTTGTAATCGCCACCAAGAAAGGGCATTATGAAAAGGTGGTAAGTAACATTCAGGAAATAAAGTCCAGAAAGGGAAAAATCATTGCTATTGTCACCGAAGGCGATGAGCAGGTCAGGGATTTGGCCGACCATGTCATCGAAGTACCAGAAACCTTTGAAAGCTTGACCCCGCTGTTGACCACGATACCGCTACAACTAATTTCATACCATATTGCGGTCATGAGGGGTTGCAATGTAGACCAACCCCGTAACCTCGCTAAGTCGGTGACGGTAGAATAAATTTTATGCAGACCTATTATTACCCGAAGGGCGTGGATTCATTCACGCCCTTTTTGCGTATTTGCTAACTCAAAGGGTCGTAGATTATCAACCTAATACTATGCATGCATAATTTTTTTCAAATTCCTATTTTCCATATGAAATAATCTGTATCTTCAACCCAAACTAATTTAAACTTTTAATAAGAATGAGAGCAATACTACTTGTAGCATTGATGATAATGGGGACTTTCGGGTTTTCCCAAACGACCATCAATGGTAATGTTGTTGATGAAAACAACCAACCTATCCCCGGGGCCAACATTGTAATTGTCGGCACTACCATCGGAACGGTAACGGATTTCGACGGTAATTTTTCTTTACAGACCTCAGAAGTTCCCCCGTTTAAATTATCCATAACCAGTATTGGTTATTCCGATGGCAGCCAGAATATAACGTCCGCTAACCAAACCGTAAGCGTAACGTTGAATGAATCACAGACGTTTTTGGATGAAGTGGTTATCTCTGCTTCTAGAACCCCGGAACGTATTTTTGAATCTCCCGTAACGGTTGAACGCATGGGAATTGAAACTATTAAGAGCACGACAGCGGCGGATTTTTATGGCGGTCTCGAAAACTTAAAGGGAGTTGATGTCAATACCAACAGTTTAACCTTCAAATCGGTGAATACGAGGGGTTTTGCCTCATTTGCGAACACCCGTTTTATGCAACTGGTGGACGGGATGGATAATTCGACACCTGCACTGAATTTCCCCATTGGAAATTTAGTAGGGATGGTGGAAACCGATGTGTTAAGCGTTGAATTACTACCGGGAGCCTCTTCTGCACTGTATGGAGCGAATGCCTTTAACGGAATCCTCTTCATGCGAAGTAAGAGCCCTTTTGATTATCAAGGCATCAGTGCCTCCATAAAAAGAGGGATTACTTCACAAGAAGCTGCCGGGGATAATGCCTATACCGATGTAGGTATTAGGGCAGCACACAAATTCAGTGATAAGTTTGCCGTAAAAGTGAATTTTGGGTATTTGAAGGGTACAGATTGGGCAGCAAATAATGTGGAAGGCAAGGATGAAAATAACTTTATCACCACAGGAAGGACTAGGGCTAACGATTTAAACTATAACGGGGTCAATGTGTATGGGGATGATTATACAGCAAATATTAAAGATGTAGCACGCTTATTAGAAGCCCGTGGTCTTGCTCCTTCAGGGGCAAATGCTTTAGTTCCTTCGGTTGAGGTCAGTAGAACAGGGTATAATGAAAGCGATCTAACCAACTATAATGCGGAAAGTATTAAAGCGGATTGGGGCCTATATTATAGGCCTATAGAAGATAATAGTTTAGAACTTTCCTATGTGGGTAAAGTGGGGACGGGAGCGACTATTTACCAGGGCACCAATAGATACAATATCAATGGTTTCTTTCAGGAGCAACACAAATTGGAAATCCGAAACGATAATTTCTTTGTACGTGGATATCTAGTTGGCGATAAATCAGGTGATTCGTATGACATGGGTTTTACGGGTATTCAGATTAATAGAGCTTGGAAGGATGATTTAACTTGGTTTGGACAATATACAGGTGCTTACATTCAAGCATCGTTAGCTGGTGCTACTGACGAAGCTGCACATGTGGCGGCTCGTACAACGGCAGAAACAGGTCGTTTTCTTCCTGGAACTCCAGAATTTCAA
>JBARCC010000351.1:0-4272 GCA_049793635.1 Maribacter sp.
GACCTCCCTAACATAAAAGGACATCTGCCGATGAAAGACCGACGATACCTTTAGAACTTCTAGATCATTTGTATTCATTCAGCATTTTAAAGGGTGTTGAGCTGATTGCTCTTTTTGTCTTTGCTGATGGTCCAGAAAAAACCGACGAAAAAGAAGCTATCTGCCGTTGGCCGAATGGTTTGACGGTCAAATATCCCGTTCGCATTTGGGGTATTGGCATATTGATACGTATTCACATTATTGAACCCTAACACATTATTGACCGAAAAATATAGTATTTTTTGACGGTCGATCAAATAGGCCCAATTCACGCTCAAATTATTGAAGGATTTCGTTTTTTCCGATAGAAATTCAGGGGTGTTCGGATTGTCATAAGGTCTTCCAGAACCCAATTGATACGAAAAGCCAACTTGGGACTTTAGGTCTTCTATCCAATATTTAGTGACCACAGAAAGACTATGGGTAGGGGCAAAATTTGGAGTTGCCCGTTGCTCGAAGTTTCTAAAATTCCGCGCTGTATTTAAATACGAATATGAAATCCAATAATCTAAGTTTTTGATGCTCTTATTTGCCCTCCAAAACACATCCAGACCCGTTGCATAGCCATTACCCAAGTTGGTATACACTGAGTTGAATTGAGGCGATTCGGTGTCGAATTTCACTAGATGATCATAATTTTTATAAAACGCCTCTACCCGCAAAGTTTTCCCGTTCTTCAAAAATTGATAGTTAAGAATATAATGGGTCGCTTTTTCCGAAACCAAGTCATTTTGATACCGAAGAATGTCGCCCTCAGGTTTCTGATAGAAATCCCCGTAGGCAAGTGACCATTGTGCATTCTCACTGCTTTTAAAAGCAAAGGACAGTCTTGGAGAAAAAGAAGCCTCGTCCAAAAGGGTGGTATACTCGAACCTAGCCCCCATTTTTAACGCAAATTTATTGCTGAAGAAAATATCGCTCTCGAGAAAGCCAGCCCACAACTGGTCTTTAAAGGGATTCTCAAACTCATCGAGCGTTGGGGTCACCACCTGCTCTGTATTTTCAGTAGTAAATACTTCAGAACCGAAACTCAGGTTATATCTGCTTGAAAATACTTTTTTAACCTTCAACTTCACATGTGCCGCAGTTTCTTGTGCTACGATTGTATTTTCGAGAACCTCAATATCGTTTTTATCCCACGAAACACTAGTGCCTGCCGTAAACGACCATTCATTTTTAAAGAAATAGCTATAGGAGGAATTCACATAGGCATTATTATTTTTTAGCTGAAACCGCACATACTCCTCAAAATTGATATTCTCTTGGTCAATATCCAGCTTTGACAAATTAAACCCAGCATATAATTTAAACATGCTTTTAGCGCCTTTACTTCTAAACACGGTTTCCCCGGATAAGGATTCAAATGGACTGTTCCAACGAATACCCTGTGTAGAGGGGACCAAAGCCTCGTAAGGTGACAGGTTGATGTATTGGGTATTAAAGCTGATGGATTGATTTCCCCATATTTTGGTGTGCCCGACCCCACCACCAACGGTCATTACATTGATATCCGTCTTTTCCTGGTCTGGCTCGTCTATCGTATTCAATAGCAGGACACTGGACAATGCCTGACCATATTCGGCAGAATAGCCGCCCGTGCTAAAGGTAATTCCCTTAAACAGAAAAGGAGAAAATCTACCACGAGTGGGTACATTATTTGCGGTAGCATTGAAGGGTTGAAAAACACGAAGGCCATCAATGAACAGTTGGGTTTCCCCTGCGGCACCACCTCTAACGAACAACCGCCCATCTTCGTTTACCGTTGCCGTTCCCGGTAGTGTTTGAAGGGCCGCTACAAAATCCCCTGCGGCACCGGCAGTGGTTACGATATCCAATGGTTTCAACACGGCAACCTTAGCATTGTCCCCTGCCTCGAAGGTGCCTGCCGATAAAGTGACCCCATTGAGCTCATTAATGGCCTCCTCCAATTTGATATGTAGGTTTTGAAAGCTTTTGAGGTCACCCGTCCGGTAATGCGACTCGAAAGAAATGGTAGAAATGACCAAAGTCTGTATTCCCGCGAGTTCAGACTCGAAGGAAAATGTACCGTCTTCATCGGTAGATGCGCCGTCATAGGTGCCTTCGATATAAATATTGGCACCGAAAATCGGTTGGTCCTGGCGATCGGTTACCCTACCGGTGATTAGGTTTTGGGCCATCACTACACTGCTGATACCGCTAAAAATGAGGAAAAGGATATTTTTTGTCATCACGTCGATTTTTGAAAAGCATTTGGATTAAACTTGATTACCGCATCAAAATTCGACGGTCTCTCACGCTTTCAACAATAAAAAAAACCGAGTTGTGGATTTACCGCACTGTGTTGTACCTATTTTATCAAAATCGCTTACAAATATTCTCAATTTTGCATTTCGTGGACTACAGTGAAATTCAACCAGGTCCTCTTGAATGAAATGAAGGTTTTTTAAATCGATCGGCTAAAATCCTTTAATTTTGCAGGATGGTAAAGAATGTGCAGATACGGCTATCGTTAGAGGAAGAAGCGCAAAAAGGGAGTCTTAAACGCAAAACGGCTGCCTATTTGGGCCTCCCCGAACATGCTATTTCAGTATCCATTTTACGCAAGTCGATTGATGCCCGTAAACCGAAAATTGTATTCAATTACAAGCTGGCCGTTTACATTAATGAACCTGCACCTACCTCGGATATCTCATTTGATTATAAGGAAGTGCATACCGCAAAACCCATCCATATCGTTGGTTTTGGACCTGCGGGGATGTGGGCCGCGTTACGGTGTTTAGAATTAGGGTTCAAACCTATCGTTCTGGAACGGGGCAAAAATGTACAGGACCGGAGGCGAGACATAAAAGCGATCAATCAAGACCATATCGTGAACGATGATAGTAATTATTGTTTTGGGGAAGGCGGCGCGGGTACGTATTCCGATGGTAAATTATACACCCGTAGTCTAAAACGAGGTGACGTACGCCGTGTTTTTGAGAGCTTGGTATTTCACGGAGCGACGGAAGAGATTCTAGTCGATGCCCATCCGCACATTGGGACCAATAAATTACCGAAAATTGTCCAGAATATCCGCGAAACCATCACCCACCATGGGGGCGAAGTTCATTTCAATACCAAAGTGACCGATTTCATCATCGAACATAATACGCTGAAATCCATCGTACTGAACAACGATAACGAGATGACGGTGGAACGACTTATCCTCGCCACCGGACATTCAGCACGGGATATTTTTGAACTTTTACATAAAAAAGAGGTCGCCCTTACTGCAAAATCCTTTGCGATGGGCGTGCGTGTAGAACATCCGCAGCACATCATTGACAGTATCCAATACCATTGCTCGGGTGACCGTAACGAATTGTTGCCCGCTGCCTCCTATAGTTTGGTGCAACAGGTAAAGGATAGGGGCGTATATTCTTTCTGTATGTGCCCTGGAGGATTCATAGTACCTGCCGCGACGGCTTCCGGAGAAGTAGTCGTCAACGGTATGTCTCCCTCTAAACGGAATAACCTGTTTGCAAATTCAGGTATCGTAGTGGAGATCGACGTAGACCAGGATATTCCCAAATACGAAAAGTATGGAGTACTCAAAGGGTTGGAATATCAGAAAGATTTGGAACGTCTGGCCTTTACATCAGGTGGACGCACACAAACTGCACCCGGTCAACGCTTAACGGATTTTGTGGAAGGCAATCTTTCAAAAGAATTGAATCACACCTCGTACCAACCTGGCTTAAATTCTGCCCCGATGCATTCGCTATTGCCCAAAGGGATAGGCAGTAGATTACGACAAGGTTTTAAGGCCTTTGGCGAAAAAATGTACGGCTATTACACCGAGGAAGCCAACATTATCGGGGTAGAGTCAAGAACCTCTTCCCCTGTAAGCATTCCAAGAAACGAAAAGATGGAACACCCCGTCATCAAAGGCCTCTACCCCTGCGGGGAAGGTGGGGGTTACGCTGGCGGCATCGTATCCGCAGCCATGGATGGTGAACGGTGCGCAGAAGCGGCGGCCGGAAATTAAAATTCAAAGTCAAGTTCAAAATAAACACAAATACAAAAACAAACTCAAATAGAAACTTAAATACATCCTTCGGCTACGCTCAGGAACCGTAGTGTTGGTTGTTCGTTTTTCGTTAAGGGTTAAGGGTTAATGGTTAAGGGTTAATGGTTAAGGGTTAATGGTTAATGGTTAATGGTTAAGGGTTAATGGTTAAGGGTTAATGGTTAAGGGTTAATGGTTAATGG
>JBARCC010000352.1:0-2512 GCA_049793635.1 Maribacter sp.
ATCCAAACGCTCTTTTCGCATCAGGAGACGGGTATGAAAATGACGTTCGACCGAGATAAATGGGTTGCACGTTGGTGTAAACGAAAAGGTGTGGCGTGGGAACAAAGTATTCAAAATGGCATATTTAGGGGAATTCAGAACCGAAAACGGTGGAAAAATGATTGGGTAGACTATATCAACCAGCCTATTCCAAAACCTGATTTCTCCCAAAGTAACGGGTATACCGTCGAAGAAATCGATATGCTTGTTCGAACCTGTTTTACGCCCATCTCCTTAAAAACGGAGCCAAACCAACTTCTTCAAAAAGGAGGCACCCACACCGCAGTGAAGTATTTGGACTCCTTCCTGAAAAAACGAATCATAGGGTACAATACTTACTATTCCAAACCGGAAACGTCTCGTTTACACAGTAGTAGACTTTCTCCGTATTTGGCGTGGGGCAACCTTTCTACCCGACAGGTATGCCAATATGCGGCCAATCATAAAGAAAAAGTAAACAAACGAGTGCTCAGCTCGTTCTTATCACGCATGCGTTGGCAGGCACATTTTATCCAAAAGTTTGAAATGGAGGGGGAAATGGAATTCAGAAGTGTGAACAAAGGCTTTCACGCATTGGTGAAAGAGCGACAACCCCATTTACAAAAAGCGTGGCGCGAGGGTCGAACCGGGGTGCCCTTAGTAGATGCGGCCATGCGGTGTTTGGTAGCGACGGGATTTGTCAATTTTCGCCTAAGGGCCATGTTGGCCTCTTTTTTCACCCATCTGTTATGGCAACCTTGGCAAGACTGTACGGAACATTTGGCACAGCATTTTCTAGATTTTGAACCGGGCATTCATTTTCCACAGCTGAACATGCAATCTGGTGAAACGGGTGTGAACACCATTCGTATTTACAATCCGGTGAAAAATAGCATGGAACATGACCCCGAAGGTACTTTTATTAAAAAATGGGTACCCGAGCTGTCGAACCTTCCTAAGACCTATATTCATGAACCTTGGAAAATTCCGGAAATGGAGTTGATGTTCTTGAACTTTTCCTTGGGTAGCGATTATCCAAAACCTATCGTGGATATCGACAAAATGCGAAAATTCGCAAGCGACACCTTATATGCTTACAAAAAAAGTCCGACTACAAAGAAAGAAGGTATCCGCATTGTTGAAACACATACGTTACCCGGCAGACCTGTATGGGACCAACACGATTAGGCGCGTAATTTATCTCGACAACTGGTTTTCCAGTACCCGTTGGTCAACGACCCTGTTTTTCAAAATATTGATATAACGCAGTGCATTCGGGGTGTTGTAATCAGCGTATGATTTGGAGGCCCACTCGATCGCTTCGTTTAGATTCCCGTTAATTTCGTTGATGATGGCCATGTTATAACATGCTCGCCCCGCTACTTTTGGTTTTGCGTGATTTAAATCCTGTTCCCATAAATCGGCGGCTCCTTCCCAGTTACCGGCTTGCGCCCTACGTTTGGCAACAATGAAATTATCGCTACCCCGTACAAAATATTCTCGGGTAACCCTTCTGCGCAAAGGCTTGATTTTTAGACCATACGAGTTACCGATGGCGTCACTTACCGCCAATACTGCCTCTTTTCTTCCCATTACCGCTTCAATGGCTTTAACAGGGTTGATTCCTTCCCCTCTTGAGGTTACGAAGTCATTGGTGACGACTTCGTTCAATAGCCGTTTGTGTACGGGATCATATACACGCCATCCATTTTTAATCACTGTATTTAAGGTGATTCGATGCCCAGGAACAGTCACGTTCACCCCTAGGTTATTAGGTATGGATAAGGTAGCGATTTGTAAATCGGCCGTGGTATCGGTATCATAAAATTCCAACGAAAATAGAACCTCCACATTATTTTCAGCACAAATTTGCTCTACGACTTCCCATGATAACGCCGCGGGAAAAACGCCAAGCCCCTTTTTTTGAGCTTCACCCTCTTGGATTAATTGAACTACATCGAATCGATTATCCCGACTTAACTCGTCCGACAACCCTACCGTAGCTGCTTCTGCGCCTAGCCTGTCTAAATGTAAGCCCTCTAAAGACAAAATTTTATCCAGTTGGTCCACTACCTTATTTGCTTCCGAAGGTACGCTCCTATTGATAATCCCTATTTTGGTGATGTCAGTACTTAAATGAATATCAGCGGGTTCGGTAACACTCATGGTCAAATTGTTGGTAGACGCGCAAGAAGTTAGCACCAGTCCTAAGATAAAATAGGTAAAAAATAATGGTTTGTAATTCATAGTCGTTCGGTTTAAAATTCGATTGAGTCTCTTTGCGTAAACCCGCTCTGGGCCTTGCCACCGTGAGATATGGATGAAAATTTATGTCCCATCCTAAAGCGATCCTTACAATCGCTAGGCAAACGTTGGAACATCAAATCTTTTTTATCCAGTAAATCGTTGAAAATTAACGGAAAACGAAGTGTTTTATTGTCGTTCCAAGTGAAACCGCGCCGATTTCTTTCAACGGTGATGACCTAAATTAGGC
>JBARCC010000353.1:0-5130 GCA_049793635.1 Maribacter sp.
AAGATAAGCATGGGTAAAACGATCCAGATGGTCAAGTAAAGTACCTTGGTGACGATTAGGGTACTCCAGTTCAATGTAGCACTGGGTAGCTTACCGTACGATAATTTGCGTTTTGTATACCTGTACATTTGTTGAAAATCGGTAGTAATCGCCCAATTGAAGGTCAGCAGCCCATACAGTAAGACGGAGTAGAAATGCTGAAATCTGTGGTGTTTTTTCCATTCTGCATGTTTTGAAAAACGTAAAATACGGCCCGCTTCCATATCTTCGTCATGCTCGTGAATATTGGTATAGGTATGGTGAAGTACGTTGTGCTGAACCTGCCAATTGTACACATTCCCCGCTAAAATATAGATACTGCTCCCCATGATCTTATTCACCCATTTTTTATTGGAATAGGCGCCATGATTACCGTCGTGCATGACGTTCATGCCCACACCGGCCATGCCGACACCCATAACAATGGTCAATAGGATATTGGCCCAGATCGGCAGTCCCAAGGTCAATATTAAAAAATAAGGGGCCAAAAATAAAGAGAACATGACCAAAGTCTTTAGATGAAGTTTCCAATTCCCCGTTTTCTTGATATTATTATTTTTAAAATATTGATTTACCCTTCCATTTAAAGTTTTAAAAAACTTTGCGGAATCCGTTCTGGAAAATCGTACGGTGTTTTGTTCCATAATTCGGTAGTCTTTAGCTGTGATATACTGTTATTACAAGTAGAATAGTTTGATAGCTGAATTAAAAGCGAAATCTTTGCACACTAAATTACAAAGAAACCGAATTATAAAGATACGTATGAATGCGCAAATCATATTTGAAAATTTTCCCAATTTATCAGAAAATCAAAAAGTACAGTTTATAGCCCTTGCCGAACTGTACAAAGATTGGAACTTAAAAATTAACGTAGTCTCCAGAAAGGACATCGATGAACTTTATGTTAGACATGTATTGCATTCCTTGGGAATCGCAAAGGCAATTCAATTTAACGAGGGAGCCGATATATTAGATGTAGGCACGGGTGGTGGTTTCCCCGGCATTCCTTTGGCCATCTTATTTCCCCACACCAACTTTACGTTGGTCGATTCGATCGGTAAAAAAATAAAAGTGGTGAACGAGGTAGTAGAGGGCCTTGCATTGACGAACGTTACCACGCTTAATTCGAGGGTAGAGGAAATTGATGGACAGTTCGATTTTATTGTGAGCAGAGCGGTAGCGGCCATGCCGACCTTTGTACACTGGGTAAAAGGTAAAATAAAAAAGGAATCTTTACATGAACGAAGAAATGGTATTCTTTATTTAAAAGGGGGGGATTTGGGTGAAGAACTAAAAGGGTACAGGACGGCAGAAATCATTGACCTCACCGATTACTTTAAAGACGATTTCTTTGAGACCAAGAAATTAGTGTATTTACCGCTCAAATTTAAAGGGTAAGCGCTCTATAATAGGCACGTCTGTATTTTCGTGCGAATACCTTTACGTAACCCCATAGATGAAATCGTATACACGTAAGATTGATTTTTAATTGATGCATGTTCATCGTTCTGCCTATTTAAACTACTTAAATTTACAATTAATTAACGTTAAATTTACATTGATATTGTTTATTAGTTGAATTTTAACAGTTCGCATAGAATGAGCGTAAAAAGTAGAGGTGCTGATTAACGTGCGCTACTGGTATAGATTATTTATACAGGGTAAGGAATTTGATGAGGTTTCGAGGGGTTTTATTAACGTGGGTGCCGTATTTGGGCCGATGTTATTGGAAGTGAAAAAGGCCACAGCGTTCAGACCTTCCGTTAAGTACGATATTACAGGTACGTTAATCTTGAAAGCAATTGGAGTCATCCCTCTCGAAAATGATGCGCTCATCGGAAAGGTCTGCTTGTTTGATTTCTCCCCCTAAAAAACCAAGTGATTCTCCCTGACAATTATAAATAGGAACCACCGTATTGCAAACAGCGCAGCAATTATTCTGAAGGAAGATAGGAGCATTGTCAAAGGTTGCCATTTGGATGTAGAACGACTTGGCAACGCTCGATTCATTGCTCTTAATTGTATCGACAAGAGTGCGCAACCAGTCTAAATCTTCCACTGGATTGTCCACATCGCAGGCTGCATTTTGCGGTAGCGCATCCCCGTCATCACTACAGGAGATACATAAAGTGAACGCAGCCAATAGTACAAGAAGTTTGTTCTTCATCTTTAACAGGATTTAGAAAAAAGATGGTGTTTCAGGAAAAAGGTTGCGTAAAAAAAGACCTTCAATCCAATTCAAAAAAGAAGGCCTTTTTATTTACTCGATCATCGAGATGTGAACGATTCAAGGCTTGTCTCGAAATTTTAAAGTTGATTCCTTCCAAATGCCCCGTGGGCTTGCCCCGACGTAATTGACTATTGATTTTATTTACTCCAAGGGGGTACAATACCGTTGGAGCGGGCGTATGCAATCAACTGACCTTTGTGCTCGCC
The DNA here is from genome assembly GCA_049793635.1 of Maribacter sp. Taxonomy (GTDB): domain Bacteria; phylum Bacteroidota; class Bacteroidia; order Flavobacteriales; family Flavobacteriaceae; genus Maribacter. Next base: position 2,476 of record JBARCC010000353.1, read on the forward strand.
GTTATGTTCCATCATGGCCAAAAGTCCTCCTAATTTATTCATCTTCATAAACCCGAAATCGACTTCTTCGTTCAGTTCGGCATCTTCTACCATGGTAATTTTTTCGAGGACGAATGCATTCGATGCCTTAAGTGCCGCTATAATGTTCTCTTTACCTTTAATAGCGCCAATAGCCATAATATCTATATCTTCCGGTGGGGCAAAACCCATTTTTGAGGCTAGAAAATAATTGGCACCTGCAACATGTAAAAGTGCTTCACCCACGGAGTTTACGCCTTCGGCAGGTCTCCAGTCATAGGTATCCTCAGGAAACGCCTCTGCAAGTTGAATAACCTGCGATTGATTTCCGGTCAAAACGGCTTGAATCGTGCTCTGTGACAGCTTATCTTGGGCCTGAGTCAACAGCACGGCAAAAACAAGCATCGATACTAAAAATACTTTTTTCATACTATGGTGTGTTATAATTATTAGGTTAAAGTACGTAAACAATTCAATAGAAAAAAAAGCGGTCCAAAAAGACGGTCCCACTGTCATTCTAAGCCTTTCAATCACGCTAAAAGACTTTGGTCAAGAATTTTGACATGTTGGTCTCGCATGCATTTCGATTCCGATTTAGGTGACAGTACGTTTGAAATACCCCTTTTTTAGTAAACCTTTTTTTTTATCCTTTGAATTACTAGTGGCCCTACCCCGAGTCAGTTCATTTTGCTTAGCCCAAAAATGGATATCTATAATCCACGGGAGTCACAAATGTTTCCTTGATCAACCTCGGGGAAACCCAGCGCAATAAATTTTGGGCAGACCCCGCCTTATCGTTGGTTCCGGAAGCACGCGCACCGCCAAATGGCTGTTGACCTACGACCGCACCGGTAGGTTTGTCGTTGATATAGAAATTACCAGCACAGTTTTTTAATGCTTTAGTGGCTTCCGCTATGGCGTATCTATCTTTCGACAAAACGGCACCTGTAAGCGCATAATCAGAGGTGCCATCCACAAGTTGCAGGGTTTTGCTCCAATCCACGTCGTCGTATACGTAAACGGTCACCACCGGCCCGAAAAGTTCAGTTTCCATGGTGGTATATTTTGGGTCTTTGGTAACGATTACCGTAGGTTCTATAAAGTAACCCTTAGACTTATCATAGGTGCCACCCGCATAAACTTCTGCGTTACTATCTTCTTTTGCTTGATTGATGTACTTGACCAATTTATCAAAGGAACCTTCGTGGATAACGGCTGTTATGAAATTCGACATATCTTCCGGAGACCCAGGGGTGTTGAACGATGCAATGTCCTTTTTCACAAGTTCTAAAATCTCTTGAGAGGTTGATTTGGGCAAATATACCCTAGACGCAGCGCTACATTTCTGTCCTTGAAATTCGAAAGCACCTCTTGAGATGGCCGTTGCGACCTGTTTTGGGTCGGCCGTTGGGTGCGCAATGATAAAATCTTTTCCACCAGTTTCGCCAACGATTTTCGGGTAGGTTTTATAGGTATGGATATTATTTCCGATCTGTTTCCACAGTTCTTTGAACACATGCGTAGAACCTGTAAAATGAATACCCGCAAAATCTGGACTGGCCAATACTGTATCGGTTACCATTACGGGATCCCCGTAGACGACATTGATTACACCATCCGGTAGACCGGCCTCTTTAAGAACATCAACGATGACCTTTGCTGAAAATACTTGGCTATCACTCGGTTTCCACACCACAACATTGCCCATCATCGCCGCGCTTGCCGGGAGATTTCCTGCAATTGCCGTGAAGTTGAACGGGGTAACTGCGTAAATGAAGCCTTCTAAAGGCCTGTATTCGACACGGTTCCAAATGCCTTCGGCAGAATCTGGTTGTTCCGCATAGATTTGAGACATGTACTCAACATTGAATCGCAAGAAATCGATCAATTCGCAAGCAGCGTCAATTTCGGCTTGGTGTATGTTTTTGGACTGTGCGATCATGGTGGCCGCATTGATTTTTGCACGGTAAGGTCCGGCGAGAAGCTCGGCAGCTTTTAGGAAAATGGCCGCTCGCTGTTCCCAGGGCAGATCGGCCCATTCCGTTCTTGCCGTTAGACACGTGTCTATAGCCGTTTGCACATGTTTGGCCTCGGCGACATGGTAAGTACCCACAATATGTTGATGGTCATGGGGTGGGGACATGGGCTTGGTGTTTCCTGTTCGCACCTCTTTGGCCCCGATGTACATCGGTATATCCACCTTACTATTGAAATATGCTTTGTACTGTTCCAAAACGGCTTCCCTTTCTGGAGAGCCTGGAGCATAACTCTTTATTGGTTCGTTGAATGCTGTTGGAACTTGAAAAAAACCTTTACCCATTGTCAAAAATTTAAATTAAATAGTATTCCAAAGGTAGCGAAAGGGTGCTGGACAAAAAATTATAAATAGGATTTGCTTTTCATTTTTATACTGGTCAGGACTATGCCCATACACTACTTTTAAAACTTGTGTGGGGCAAGGCGGCTACAAAAAAGAACCTGCCCTTAAATTTTGACCCTTGTTGGAAGGCGGAATACATCGTGAAAGGGCTTCTGGATACAGTGAAAATAAAAGCCGGCGCTTGATTAAAGTTGAAATGGGAGAATAGGGATATCGTGAATTTTCAGGAAGATCTTGGTACGATACAGCGAAAGCTG
>JBARCC010000354.1:0-4851 GCA_049793635.1 Maribacter sp.
AGAGGCAGGTATGGATGAACACGCCATTATCATAGATTCCGTTTCAAAGAGATATAGCATGTGCGGAGCGCGAATCGGTTTTCTAGTGTCCAAAAACAAGGAATTTATCGCTACGGCCCTAAAGTTCGCCCAAGCCAGACTTTCTCCTCCTACCTACGCCCAAATAGCAAGTGAGGCGGCATTGGACACCCCTGATCGTTATTTCGAGGATGTGAAAACGGAATATGTTGCGCGAAGAAATGTATTGATTGCCGAACTGGAGAAAATTGAGGGGATCAAAATAGCGCGACCACAAGGTGCTTTCTATTGTATCGCAGAATTGCCGATCAAAGATGCGGACCACTTTGCACAATGGTTGCTGGAAGATTTTAGGATCGATAATGAAACGGTTATGGTTGCACCGGCCGCTGGTTTCTATGCCACCGAGGGTCTAGGGCTGAATCAAATCCGAATCGCTTACGTACTCGACCAAGATAGCCTTAAAAGGGCAGTACACATTTTAAAGGAGGCCCTCAAAAGCTATACCGATTAAATGGTCGTTCACGAATATTTTCCATTAAAGAAGTACAATACTTTTGGTATTGACGCCAAAGCGCGGTATTTCGTGGAAGTAAATTCAATTGAGGCGTTTCAGCAAATACTCGGCGAACCTAGGTTTCCAAAAAAACTGCTGTTGGGGGGAGGAAGCAATATGCTTTTGACCGGTGATGTGGATGCATTGGTCATCTTCGTTAATCTCAAAGGGAAAAAAGTGATTTCCGAAACCTCCGACACCATTATCCTACAGGTTATGGCCGGTGAAAATTGGCACGAACTTGTTTTATGGGCGATCGACCATGGTTATGGAGGACTGGAAAATATGTCCCTTATCCCAGGAAATACAGGAACCGCCCCCATTCAAAATATTGGCGCCTATGGCGTAGAGCTCAAAGATACTTTTCTCTCTTGCGAAGCTATCCGTATAGCAGACCGGGAACCAGTTTCTTTTGATAAAAAAGCCTGTGCCTTTGGATATAGGGATTCCTATTTTAAAAATGAAGGGAAGGACAAGTTTGCGATTACATCGGTTACCTTTTCACTAACTAAAACAAGGCATACACTGCATACGGCGTATGGTTCGATTGAGGAAGAACTAAAAAAGGAAGCTATCGAACACCCAACGATCAAAGACGTTTCAAATGCGGTGATCGCTATCCGTAAGAGCAAATTGCCCGACCCGAAAACACTTGGGAATAGCGGTAGTTTTTTCAAGAACCCTATTGTATCTAAAGAAGAATTCGATACGTTTATCGGCGATCACCCTGGCGCACCCTCCTACCAGCTATCTGATTCGACCTATAAAATACCGGCCGGATGGCTCATTGAACAATGTGCCTTTAAGGGAAAAAGAATCGGTGATGCAGGTGTTCACGAAAAACAAGCATTGGTACTTGTGAACTACGGCAATGCGACTGGGCAAGAAATCCTAGCCCTTTCTGACATAATTATCCAAGAAGTTAAAAGTAAGTTCAACATTACGATCAGCCCAGAAGTCAATCTTATAAAATAACCCCCATAATGAAATTACAGGGGTTATAACCAAACCAAACTAACCAAAAACATAGTGGCAGTTACCAGCTGTCCACTAATTAGATTTATATTTTTAGATAACGCGACATTAACAATCAATTTTATAAATTAGCGTTTATGCATATACGGTCGAACCCTTGTTTTGGATGTTCGTGTAGAAATAAATAGGTCCCTACGTTAAAATATGAGCACTTTACTAGAGAAGCATATCGTAGAATTATTGCAGGAGCGAAATGAGAAAGCAATTTCACTATTGTACGATCACTACGCCGATACGCTTTTGGGAGTGGCCAATAAAGTGGTACGTGATCCAGAACTTGCACAAGATGTAGTACAGGAGTCATTTGTTAAGATTTGGAAAAAAGCGGATTCTTACGACCCTAAAAAAGCAAAATTATTTACTTGGCTTTTTAGGATTACCCGCAACACTGCAATCGATAAATTAAGAAGTGTAAATACAAAATCGGATAAGGAAATCCAAATAGATGTTTCTGACGTATATAATTTAGGCGTAGAAGGTATTCGGCCAGAATTAATGGATGTAAGGGAGCATCTTTCTAAAATCGAGGATAAATATCAAATCGTATTAGAGGCTCTTTTCTTTCAAGGGATGACCCAACAGGAAGCTAGTGATGAGTTGGACATCCCCTTGGGAACCATTAAATCTAGATTGAAAATTGGGTTAAGGGAACTAGGTAAAATCTATGGCCCTGCACTGATTGCGCTCGTATTAAATGTTGCATTATGAAAGACAAAATTAAAATTTTTCTAGATTCCGATATTTTAGAAAAATATCTTCTAGGAACCACCTCAGAATTGGAGACCCTGCAAGCAGAGCGATATATCGCTATGTATCCAGAGGTTCAGGACAGCTATAACGAATTGCAGGAGAACCTTGAGAAATTTGCGAAGTTGCACGCCATTAAGGCACCACAAGGGCTGAGGGATAAGATTCACTTGAGAATTAAGGCGGAGCGCAGCGGAAGAAAAAAATTCTTCAGCTACGCCATTGCGGCCAGCATTACTGCGATGATGTTCGCAGGAACTTCGTACTTCTTTTACAATCAGAGCCAAAATCTACAAGAAGAGAATAATGTGGTGACCAATAAAATCAAGTTATTGGAAGAAAACATGAAAGAGCAATTAGAGGATGTTCGAAACCAATTCATCGTTCTGAACAACCCGGGCACTAAAAAATACAATGTTAAAGGAAATCAGAAGGCAAAAGAGTTAAAGGCAGTAGCGTATATCAATCCTGTAAAAAAGTTGTCGTTCATTAACGTGAGTAAATTGCCGAATATCCCTGAAAATCAATGTTTTCAAATGTGGGCGGAAGTTAACGGCAAGATGATCAACCTTGGCATCATCGAAGAAGCCGGCGACCAGCAAAAACTAATGGCACTTCCCTATGCTGAAAATGCCGTAGGATATATCACCATTGAACCAAAAGGTGGAAATCATGTGCCCAGTGTCGATAATATTGTTGCGAACATTGCATATTAAATAGACTTTTATAAAGAATTCTTAAAGCCCCTGTATTGGGGCTTTATTTTTTATCTTTGTTTAAAATCAGTATATGAAGCTCTTATTGTTAACTATTGGATTATTGGCTCTGGCCTTCGCTGGCATCGCAATTAAAATTTGGTCTAAAAAAGACGGTAAATTTGCGGGCACCTGTGCCAGTCAAAGTCCATTTCTTAATCAAGATGGCGAGGCTTGTGGTATGTGTGGCAAACTGCCTTCGGAACAAGATTGTAAAAACGAAATCAATACATAACCGGTTCACAATCATTCTATTAAAAACATCCGTATCGACATAATTCAGAACTGTCGATTCCATCGTCAATGTTCCCTTTCACAAAGCAGTGGCAACTCCAAAAAATAGATAAAGTTTCACCTTACATAGCAGTCCAATTTAAAACACGGTAGGTCGGGGTATACCTTCTAAACGTAATTTGACCCTTTAAGTAAAAGATTTGATGTTTAACACACCCCAGCTAATAAAAAGTAAATAGCACTGGGCAAACCCATAGAAGATAAAAAGTATCTTTTCCTTACGATGTGTATATAAGCTTAAGAGTCGTACACCAACTATTTATAATAAATTGTAACATTTGAACAATATCGGTACTTTAGAGGATACCATTCAGAAAGCGAAAGAAGGCAATCAGATTGCTTTTAGTCGTCTTTTGGATATGTTTTGGAACGACGTGTACGGTTTTCAGTTAAAACGGACAGAAAACGAAAATGATTCAGAGGATATTACGATACAGACGTTTTCCAAGGCCTTTGATAAGATACATACCTATGACGATACTTATGTCTTCTAGAACTGGTTGATCGCTATCTCTAAAAATATCCACATCGATCTGCTTCGTAAGCGTAAAAAAAGTTTAATGAACGCTAGGGGTAATTTCGAAGCGATAAACTCTGCATTGGATTCAGCGCCGTCAAGGGAAGATCAGTTGATACAGGAGCAGAATTTAGCCGATTTATTAAGGGATATCAAAAAATTGAAACCACATTATCAGGAGGTCATCAACCTACGCTATTTTAACGAATTGAGTTATCTGGATATTGCGACCCAGCTCAATGAACCGATGAACAATGTTAAGGTAAAATTACTTCGTGCAAAAAAACTTCTAAGCGAAATTATCAAAGAACGCAAATAACGCCCTACGAATGCGATTTTTCGTGGTCACCGAAGATTCAAATTCAAAAGTCGCTTCTAAAAAAAACAGCGTTTTACTTCGTATCTTTGTATAAAAAATTAGCATGTCCACACTCATCAAAGAAAATATAGCCCCGCCGAAAGGCAAACCAAAATGGCTAAGGGTAAAATTACCCACGGGTAAGAAATACACGCAGCTTAGAGGATTGGTTGACAAGTATGACTTGCACACTATTTGCACAAGCGGCAGTTGCCCGAATATGGGAGAATGTTGGGGAGAAGGTACCGCCACGTTCATGATCTTAGGGAATGTATGTACACGATCTTGCGGATTTTGTGGGGTAAAGACGGGCAGGCCCGAAGATGTTGATTGGGCCGAACCAGAAAAGGTCGCAAGGTCCATTAAAATAATGGGGATAAAGCATGCGGTAGTGACATCGGTCGACAGGGATGATATCAAGGACATGGGATCCATTATTTGGGCCGAGACGGTGAAAGCCATTCGAAGAATGAATCCCACGACCACTTTAGAAACGCTAATTCCCGATTTTCAAGGGATTGAAAAGCATTTGGACAGAATCGTAGCCGTTGCCCCCGAGGTGGTTTCCCAC
>JBARCC010000355.1:0-2868 GCA_049793635.1 Maribacter sp.
TCACCTATACCCCGAACGACGGCTTCGAGGGCACCGATACCTTCGAGTACACGGTCTGCGACGCGGAAGGTACCTGCGATACGGCGACGGTGACGATAACGGTAATTGATGACAATCCTCCAAGTGAATCCGTTATTGAAGTGAACCAAATGGTAACGCCAAATAACGATGGTAGAAATGATTTCTTGTTCATTAGGGGAGTCGATCAGATTCAAAGCAGTACCTTAAAGATTTTCAATAGATGGGGAGTAGCCGTGTATGAAGGAGAAAATTATAACAATCAAAACAATGTATTTGATGGCAGATCCAGGGGTCGGTCAACATTGGTGGTTGAAGATTATCTTCCTGCTGGCGTTTATTTTTATATTTTTGAGTATACTACATTAGAAGGAATACGAAATGTAGATAGTGAATATCTTTACATCAGCAGATAATAGTTTACCTATGAATATCAAGAATACGTTTTTACTTCTATTTGGTTCTTTCTTGTTTTTTTGTACTTCGGGTTATGCCCAGCAAGATGCACAATACACACAATACATGTTCAACACCATGAGCGTTAACCCGGCCTATGCCGGTTCTCGTGGCCAATTGAGTGTTTTAGGTCTTTATAGGTCGCAATGGGTAGGTTTGGAAGGAGCTCCAAAAACACAAACCTTTAATATTCAATCTCCGATTAGAAACAGTAAGCTAGGGTACGGGGTGTCGATCGTGAATGATGAAATTGGGGACGGTGTAGTGCAGGAAACGTATTTTGATGCCATACTTTCATATTCGATTGATGTATCCGCAGAGGCAAAACTATCTTTCGGTTTAAAAGTGGGTGGGAATCTCCTAAATCTCGACTTCAACAGACTCCGTAATTTTGATGCAGAGCCGGTAAATGCCGATAATATTGAAAATAGATTTTCTCCCAATGTTGGCGTGGGACTCTATTACCATTCCAACCAATTCTATGCAGGTCTTTCCGCTCCGAATCTTTTTCAAACAGAGCATTTCGATAATTCCCAGCAAGAGGCAGGGGGTGTACAATTTTTATCAAAAGACCGAATCAATTTTTATTTGATTACGGGGTATGTCTTTGATTTGAACGGAAATTTGAAATTTAAGCCAGCTTTGTTGACCAAAGTAGTCGGAGGAGCTCCCTTACAGATAGACCTGTCCGCAAATTTTATGTTCAATGAAAAATTCACCTTCGGAGCAGCGTACAGATGGGATGCAGCGGTAAGTGCAATGGCGGGTTTCCAAATTTCAGATCAGTTCATGGTCGGGCTGGCCTATGATCGTGAAACGACTGATTTAGGCGGAACACAATTTAACGATGGGTCCTTCGAGGTTCTTCTAAGATTTGAACTGGTCAGATCGTTTCAAAGATTGGTTTCACCACGTTTTTTCTAATCGGCAACAGTATATATGAAACATACACTCAAATTACTAGTAGTAACACTACTTTTTTTAAATGGAATAGCGAAGGGCCAAGAACGGTTGATTGAGAAAGGAAATGAAAAATTTGAGGCATATTCCTTTAGTCCTGCTATCGATATCTACAAAAAGGTATTGGACAAGGGGTATGTTTCTGCAGATTTGCTCAGGAAATTAGGAAATTCGTATTACTATAATGCCGATTACAAAGATGCCGGCGAGACCTATAAAAGATTGGTTGCGGAATACGCCGAAGAGGTAACCCCGGAAGATTATTTCAAGTATGCCCAAACGTTGAAAACCTTGGGCGATTACGATGCTTCGAGTGCAATAATGACCAAATTTATTGAAATGACAAAAGGAGATGGCCGTGCCACCGCCTTTACCGAAGACCGTGATTTCATGGCCGAGATCAAGGAGAATTCGGGAAGGTATAGTTTCGGTCCTTTTGAATTCAATTCCTCCTATACCGATTTTGCACCCTCATTTTATAAAAAAGGATTGATTTTTTCATCGGATAGGGATACGGGTAATTTTGCCAGATACCGGCATACCTGGAATGCAAAAGATTTTCTGGATCTTTATGTGGTCAATGCCGATAGTACGTCATTAACTAAGGTGAAAAAGCTGGGGGAAGTGGTAAACACCCGTTTACACGAATCTACGTCCGTTGTTACGAAAGACGGCCAGACCCTATATTTCACCAGGAATAATTTCGTGGAGGGTAAATCTATAAAGGATGATAAGGGTATCATTCGCTTAAAGATATTCAGGGCAACATTACAGGAAGATGGTACTTGGGCTGAAGTAGAGGAGCTGCCTTTTAACAGCGATTCCTACTCCGTGGCGAATCCTGCCTTAAGTCCAGATGAAAAGACCCTGTATTTCGCATCGGACATGCCGGGCACCTACGGGGAATCTGACCTTTTTAGGGTCACGATAAATCAAGACCGTACCTTTGGGACCCCTCAAAATTTGGGGGCAAATATCAACACCGAAGCGCGTGAAACCTTTCCGTACGTAACCAGTGCAGAAATTTTATACTTTTCTTCCGATGGTCATCCAGGGTTAGGAGGTCTGGATGTGTTCGCAACAAAAATTTTAAGACAAGATTTTTCTGGAAAGGTGCTTAACGTAGGTGAACCTGTAAATAGTCAAAGCGATGATTTTACGTTCATTTTCGACGAAGCTTTACGAACGGGTTATTTGGCGTCTAATCGGGATGGAGGCTTAGGGGCTGACGATATTTATAGTTTCACGGAATCTAAACCGCTGGTTTTCGATTGTATACAAAAAGTAACGGGAACGGTTAGGGATAAGGTCACCAATGAGGTATTGGTAGGGGCGACCATCAAAGTAATCGACGAGAATAATGAAGAGGTATTCACTACGCAAACCGACTCGGAAGGAACCTACAGTCTGGAACTGGATTGTAACAAGGGCAAC
>JBARCC010000356.1:0-10077 GCA_049793635.1 Maribacter sp.
CCTTTATCGTTTCCTTTACCATTTGTGCCACCCTTCTAGCCTCGTTAATATCATTGTTTACAATGGTGACATGTCCCATTTTGCGAAAAGGCCTGGTTTCCGCTTTTCCGTAGATATGCGGGGTAACCCCGTCCATGGCCATGATGTCGTTTATATGCTCATACATTACGGCACCTGTATGGCCCTCTGCCCCGACCAGATTTACCATGATACCCGCAACCTTACTCTCCGTATTGCCTAAGGGTAGGCCCAAAATACAGCGTATATGTTGTTCGAATTGGTTGGTGTAACTGGCTTCAATGCTATAATGACCGCTATTGTGGGGCCGTGGGGCTACTTCATTGACCAGAAGTTCATCTTCTTTGGTCTGAAACATTTCAACGGCCAATAGCCCCGTCAGTTTTATTTTTTCGGACACTTTCAAGGCCAAGGCCCGTGCTTTATCGGCTACTTTTGGGTCTATCCGTGCAGGACAGATTACGTACTCGACCTGGTTGGCTTCTGGATGAAATTCCATTTCCACCACAGGATAGGTGGTGACCTCACCGTTTTGTGCCCTTGCAACGATAACCGCCAATTCATTTTTAAAGGGGACCATGGTCTCCGCTATGCACTCTCCGTTCGGCAATCCCTTTAAATCATCCAAAGCCCTAACCACTTTTACGCCTTGCCCATCATATCCGAATTGCGTGGCTTTCCATACGAAGGGTAGTGCGAGTCCGCCATTTGAGATACTGTCCTCTATTTCACTGAGGTACGCAAACCGTTGAAAATCTGCAGTCGGGATACTGTTATCGATGTAGAATAATTTCTGTTTCGCTTTATTCTGTATGATGCGCAAGGCCTTTGGCTGTGGAAAAACGGTGACGCCTTCATCTTCCAATCGCTCAAGGGCATCAAGGTTTACGTTTTCTATCTCGATGGTCAGCACATCCACATCTTTCCCGAATTGGTACACCGTATCAAAATCCATCAGGCTTCCCAATACGAATTCGTTGCAGGAAATACGGCATGGGGCATCCGATGAGGCGTCTAAAACTTTGGTGTAGATGTCCCATTTTCGGGTTTCATAAAGCATCATCTTGCCCAGCTGCCCACCACCGAGAATACCTAATTTAAAATCCGAAGAAAAGTAATCCATAGCCATCTACTTTTATAGCCCTAAAAGGGCTTCAAGTCGCACAAAAATACGGTTAAATCTTAGAAACCAATTCCTTTCTATTTAAAAACACAGGGCAATACCTTATCTTTACCCACCTTTATAACCTGAGAAAATTGATACAGTTACACGACAAGTTTTTTAAGCGTTTTCTAAGTGAATTCGATATTCAACAGGCCGTAAAATCGGTGGCTGACAAGATTGCCGCTGATTATAAGGACGAGACTCCGATTTTTATCGGGGTACTGAACGGGTCGTTTATGTTTGTGTCCGATTTTCTGAAGGCCTATCCACATCCGTGTGAGGTTTCGTTCGTAAAATTGAGCTCCTACCAAGGCCTTACGTCTACGGGTATCGTAGAAACCTTATTGGACCTACCGGAAAACATCGAGGGCCGCAGTATCATCATCTTAGAAGATATCATCGATACGGGAAGGACCCTACAGAAGCTGGTACATCTGCTCTCACGGACCAATGCAAAGGAGTTTAGGATTGCTAGCCTTTTTTATAAGCCAGAGGTTTATAATGGGGAATATGCCATAGATTATTTCGGTCTCTCCATACCCGATGTGTTCATTGTAGGATACGGGTTGGATTATAATGAACTGGGAAGGAATTTAAAAGAAGTATACCAACTAAACCAAAAATATATGATCAACCTTGTACTCTTCGGAAAACCAGGAGCAGGTAAGGGTACCCAAGCGGAATTCTTAAAGGAAAAGTATAATTTGAAGCACATTTCTACGGGAGATGTGTTCAGGTACAACATCAAAAACGGGACCGAACTGGGAACTTTGGCCAAGTCGTATATGGATAAAGGCGATTTGGTACCCGATGCGCTTACCATTAAAATGTTACAGGAAGAAGTGGAGAAAAACCCCGAGGCCGATGGTTTTATTTTTGACGGATTCCCCAGAACCGCGGATCAAGCGGTCGCTCTTGACAATTTCCTGGAATCGAAAGACATGAAGGTAAATGCCACCATTGCGTTGGAGGCGAATGACGAGATTTTGATCGAGCGTCTTCTTGAAAGGGGAAAGGTGAGCGGCCGTAGTGACGATCAGGATGTTGCCAAAATTAGGAATCGGTTCGAAGAGTATAACCAAAAAACAACGCCGGTAAAGGAATTTTACGAAGCACAGGATAAGTTTCATAGTGTAAACGGTATTGGCTCGATCACCGAGATTACCGAACGCCTGACCAAGGTAATAGAATCGTTGTAGGCCCATAAGATTACATGAAATAAACGCATATGCCAGATGAAGTAATACGGCCCGAGGACGGTTTAAAGAGCTGCATGCTAACGGTAGGTTTTGCCATACTTACCTTCATACTCATCGCCATCGTTTATCTACTTTACGTCTTCGTATTCGATGACTCCTTGGATTTTGGGCTGTAAGAAAAAAAGTTTGTGGCACTTTACGGCAACCCATAGGTAGGGGTATTTTAAGGGATACCACCTGTGCGGGTTTAATGGATTAATTGACAAAATAAAATGACTGAGGGTAATTTCGTAGACTACGTAAAGGTAAGTTTAGCGTCCGGTAAGGGCGGTAAGGGTTCCGTGCACCTGCATAGGGAAAAATTTATTACCAAGGGAGGTCCCGATGGTGGGGATGGCGGCCGTGGCGGTCATATCATTCTTCGGGGCAATGAAAATCTATGGACCTTGGTCAATTTTAAGTTTAAAAAGCACTTTAAGGCCGGGCATGGTGAGCACGGAAGTAAAAGCCGTAGCACCGGTGCCGACGGTGAGGATGTCTATTTGGATGTTCCCTTGGGTACTGTGGTGAAAGATTTTGAGACCAAGGAAGTCCTTTTTGAAATTACCGAACACGATGAGGAAAAGATTATTCTGGAAGGAGGCATGGGCGGTCGTGGCAATTGGCACTTTAGAACAGCTACCAATCAGACCCCACGGTACGCACAACCCGGGGTAGATGGGCTGGAAGGTGAATTTTTATTGGAGCTGAAGCTTTTGGCAGACGTAGGCTTGGTCGGCTTTCCGAATGCAGGTAAATCAACATTGTTATCGGTCATCACCTCCGCAAAACCTAAAATCGCCGATTATGAGTTTACCACCCTAAAGCCCAACTTGGGCATCGTGGAATACCGTGATTTCAAAAGCTTTGTAATGGCGGATATTCCCGGTATCATTGAAGGTGCTGCCGAAGGTAAAGGGTTGGGTCATTACTTTTTAAGGCATATCGAGCGTAATGCAACGTTGCTCTTTTTGATCCCGGCAGATAGTAAAGATATTGGGAAGGAATATGCCATCTTGCTCGATGAATTAAGGCGGTACAACGCAGAGCTATTGGATAAGGAACGGCTTATCTGCATTTCCAAAAGCGACATGTTGGATGATGAACTTATGGGGGAAATGCGTGAAGAGTTGCGTAAAGAATTCAAAAATACCCCGTTCATGTTTATCTCATCGGTAGCGCAAATGGGTATCGTAGAATTAAAGGATCGGCTTTGGGCCATGCTAAACGCGTAGTCGAATACCTTTTTGAAAATTACGCTCAAGGGTTATTTTTTTATAATTTTAAATAAAGCTGAAATCATGAAAACCTCTTTTTTCGTTCTTCTGTTAGTGGTATGCTCCTCATGTGGAGGTACCAAGGTCATTTATGATTATGATTCTGGTACAGACTTTAAAGCCTATTCTACCTACAACTATTTTGAAGATATGGAGACCGGACTCAGTGATCTGGATGAAAATCGATTTATGGACGCCATGGATGCGACCCTTGGTGAAAAAGGACTTATGTTCGCCGAGGAGGCCGATATTCTCATCAATATTAGGACTTCGGTATTTGAATCCCGTCCGAATAATAACGTTGGTGTGGGTCTTGGTGGAGGGGGTAGAACTCTAGGTGGCGGGGTTTCAATAGGCATTCCGGTAGGCGGGCCCAAAGTAACCAGCGAGTTGAAAATAGATTTTGTGGACGCGAATAAAGATATACTCATCTGGCAGGCGGTGGGCACGAGTCCGTTTAGGGAAGGGGACACGCCGATCGAAAAGGTGGATAAGGTTCAAGTATTCTTGGCCAAGGTCTTTAGCAAGTATCCTCCGAAATAAAGTTGAACGAAAGCATGTACGTTCTTTTTTAGGATGTATTTCATCGGTTTTATAATTGGAGAAGTGCGAGTACCTGCTTCGGGCGCAGCGTTTGGCTACGCAATTCATAAACGTGAAAACCCAAGAAACCAAACCCTTTTTCTCATGATTCTTTTAGCGTAGCGGTCTAAATGCGGATACCCCCTTGGCGCTGCACAGCGGTAGTTCGTTACGTTCTTTCTACGCTATAACCCAAACAAGAAGAATCGTCCGCTCCTTAAAAGTGAATAGGGATTATGATACACAAGAGATCCAATCACAAAAAATCAATGAAAGGGCGCATTTCCGTACCCTATTGAACAGGTTCGTTTAGCCACGTTCAATTCTATTTTGTGGAAACGCCAAAATAAAAGTCGCTGCGCCTACCCGATATTCAAAGGCAAAGGTTGACCAATTTTATTATTTCTGTTCCACTGAAACCCGTACCCCTTCAGAATGACTACTAAATTCTGGAGCGTACATACTTTGAATAGTGGTAATGCCATTACTAAAATTACCGGCATTGTTTACACGCACATCGTATTCAAAAACAAAGACCCCTTTGGGTACATAATCAAAAAAGAAGTTCGTACTTGCATCTTTTGTAGCTTCATAATACCCGAGGCCATCTTGCCATTTGTAGCTAGAGATAACGTTTATAGGCTCGAAACCTGCTGCGCGCATATCTTTCATATGAACGAATTCCATAGGGCGGTCAGCTCTTAACTCAATACGAATGCGAACGAGGTCACCCACCTTCAACCCAGTTTTCGGGGTAATCTCGGACATTATTTCTCCGGTGTCCGTGTTCTTTTTTAGGAATAGTTTTTTATTGAGCTGCAAAGGTGTCTCTGCCGAAGTAATTTTATCCAAATCTTCAAAATACTGCCAGTAGAGGGCTCCCCAGGCAATACCGTTCCCTTTTTTTGAAAGTGCTACTTCTGCCATTCCCGGTTTTATTTCCGTACCGTTCCAAGAGGTTTTGTAATATCCGGTACCTGCCTCTGCATGTACAGCTTCCAGTTTGGAGGATTCGATTTTTTCACCACCTACCCGCACTTCAACCGCGTCGGTAACGGATAACCAATCACTGCCCTGCAACAAAAGCGCATAGACCGCCTCCGTCGTCGCCTTGGTCGTTGGCCATTGGTTGGTCTGTTTGTTTTTCAGTAACCAAATTTTCAGGTTGTCCACAGTTTCTATATCATTCTCATGAATTTCTGAGAACACTTCGATCAACAGGGCCTGTGTTTCAATAGGTGCTTGATACCAATGCCATGAATTGGTATTCGATTTCCAATACATGCCCAACGCTTCAGAAGTGATGCTGTTTTCATTCAACGAAAGCAGTATTTTTTCAGCGGTTACCGTGTCATTATTACGTTGTAGTACAAGGGCCAGCATCCCTTTCGAATATAAGGATCGGTCTTTCCAATATTTTTTTGCCTGTTCTAGGTAATAATCCTGAATATCATCCACTTTCTTAGATGTCTTCATCCCTTTAAAAAAACTACGCATGTACATATAATGGATCTGCATTTGGCTCAAATGGTCGTCATCGATGTTGGAACTCCGTTTTTTCATTTCCTCATATTCCTCAACAAATTGATTATCGAGATAGGACAGCGCATTTTTAACGATACCATTACGACTTTGATTATCCACAGGCATTTCCGTTTCGCTCATCGATGCATCCCGGTCACTGAGCGTAGCCGAAGTGAGTTTGTTCAGATGCCCCAGACCCGCAACAATGTGTTGGGTAACAAACCGGCTATCGGGTCCTCCATTGAACCAAGGCCATGCGCCAGAACTTTGTTGATGCTGCTCTAATTTGCGCAAGGCTGTGGCCTGCTCACTTTTCATCTTGTTCAGATCAAATAGGAGGGCAATGCGTTTTTTCTGTTCCGTTTCAGATTGGGCATCGCGTAGCCATGGGGTTTCTTGAATCAATATCGATTTCAGTTCTTCGTTTTTTTCCAAGTTACTGAGCAGCGCATCAGCATTCGCCCATTGGTCGAACACCTGCCGAATTCTAGGATCGCTGCCTACAATGTGGCTAGCCAAAGAATTCGCATAGTACTTGGAAAACGTCTGTTCATTGCATTCATACGGATACTCCATTAAATAGGGGAGTGCCTGCACGGCATACCACGCGGGGTTGGACGTAATTTCTAGGGTCAATTTATGATGCTTCAGGCTCGATACCTTGTTAGAACCTAAAGGGGTTACCGGAGTATTTTTCAGTTTGTCCAAGGTAAACGTCTTGGTCTTATTACTGCCCACCCACATCGGTAAGGTTTCGGTCACCAACATGCGATTGGTAAGCACCGGCAGTACGTTCTGTTCGCCGTCGCTGAACGCCCCGGCTTTTGCAAGAACGGTATATTGAACGGCTTGCACATTGGATGGAATCTTCAAACGCCAGGAAACTTGAGTGTTTCCCATGGCATCGACATTGAATGTTTTGCTGGCTTCCCCTGGGCCATTTGCTGCATTTTTACCGGGGAACATTGAAATCAATAATTCCGTGGTGATGTCCCTCCCCGAAAAGGCATCGGTCAGTGACACGGTTGCCTGTCCTGAAAGTGGGTTTTTCGTGAGATTGGCTATTTTACTACTGATTACGATTTCATCACCATCCCGCAAGAAACGAGGGGCATTGGGAACGACCATCAGCTCTTTTTGCGTAACCGTTTGTAAGGTTCTATAGGAGCTTTCCAAACTTTTTGAATGTGCCAGTACTTGTAAGTTCCATTTGGTTAGCGCTTCGGGTGTCGTAAAATTGAACGAAACTGCTCCGTCCTTGTCCGTTTGCAACTGCGGGAAGAAAAACGCCGTTTCCTGAAGATTTGTACGTATTTGGACATTCTGGTTTAAAGGTTCGTTCTGTTTTTCTTCCGGTCGCCCGCCGCTAGGTGGTTCATTGGCGAATGCCATGTCATTTTCCATTGGGGCACCGGCCATCGACGCTCCTGCTACATCTTCCATTTCCATCATGTCGATGGAGGCATTGGCCGGTGCAGCAGCCGACCTCTTCATCATCATCGGCCTACCCTCGTAAGATCGGCTATTATTCCCAAAATAGAACCCGAACCAATCGAAGCTATCAAAACGTGGATCTGTGGTATGGGAATAGGACGGATTGTCTTGATAGGTGCTAAACGCCGTTGTAGTGAAACACCGGTAGGCGTTGATCCTTCGATTTGAATAATAGTAGGGGCGAAGCAAGGGATTAAAACTCCAAGAATGACCTCTGAACGCGTCCAAAGAGGCATCATACATGCTTGCCAACAGCTCAGCGGCTACTTTTTCTCCTTGGGCACCTTTAATTTTAAAGGACCATGTTTCCCCTGTGCCGGGTTGTAATTTGTCCCTAAACGTGACGGTTTCAATTTGCAGATCTGTTGCAGGATAGGGCACCTGAACAGTAAGATTTCCAGATTGGAAATAATTGAAAACGGAATAACTATAGCTGATGGCGAATCCTCCTAGGTCTTCTGATTTTACGGGTACTGTAAAGCTTTGGGCATTCTCGTTCAACTTCACAATTTTCGTTTCAACCACTCCCTTATTCTTTTCGATATAGACGGTCACAGAAAGGTCTTTGGCATTTGAAAGCAAGGTAACCTTTACCTTATCGCCTATCGCATAATTGGCTTTATCGGTTTTGATGTGAAACAATTGGTTGTCCGCAAGTTTTTTATCCTTTTCACTCAGTACTTTGGCCTGCAGCACATCCTTGACCTCTTGACCGAATCTGTCTTTGGTTTCCAGTTCCAGTACATAGGTACCCGACGGCCAATTCGCAAGGCTGCCCAAAGCAATCTCGGTCGAAGTTCCCGTATCGAAATTGGACTGCCAGACCAGCTCTCCTTTTTCCCAGGTAGCCGAATCATGTTCATTCTTGTACGCATCATGTGGGTATAGCTCTTTGAAGGTTTCCTTTGAGAATCCCGCGTAGTCGGGTGCGGCCCAAACACGGGGTCTCACCACATATGATGGAGCCACTAGTTTATACATCTTTACGGTTCCTTTGGCAGCGACGGGCTGTCCGTTGAGGTTACGGGTAACTACGGTCAATTTCTGGTCCTTAGTATCTTTATCCAACGGATTCGCCAGCATCATGTTTGCGGTCAACGCATGGTACCCGACCGCCACTGTCGTGCTTGCGCTATGGGTTTCACCGTTTACATCGGTCACATCGGCAATGACCTCATAATTGAACGTGGGTACGTTCTTTTTGTCCGCATCCTGTTCAGGTAACGCTTTGAACGGTATGGAATAGTTTCCGGAACCATCGGTAACGGTTTCCCCATGGGTAATTTCTTGAGGTGCGGAATTCAGATATCCATTTCGCCAGTAATACCAACGTGGATAATTAACGACCCGTTTTACGCGATAGGTAACCTTGGCATCGGTGATCGCGCTCCCCGAATATGCAGTCGCTATGCCCTGTACGGTGATGCTATCGTTCACCTTGTAGGTTTCGGTAACGGGTTTGAATGAAGTCTCGAACTTTGGGCGTTTATATTCTTCTACCGAAAAACGGGTATAACCACTTAACGTATGGCCATCTGAATTCGCTTGCATCGTAAACTCACCGGTAAGCCCATTATTAGGGAGGATGAACTCACCTGAAAAAGACCCGAATTCATTGGTGTTATAGGTTTCGGTCTGTACCATTTGTCCGTTGACATCCATTAACGTTACCGAAACGGTGGCGTTCTGTAAAAGTGTGGAGGTTTCTTTGGCAGCTTTTACGGCAATACCTTTGAAATATAAAGGTTGGCCAGGCCTATAGATACTACGGTCGGTAAATAAAAAGCAGGTATAGGAAGTGCCTGGGTCAGAACCTTCGTAACCTCGATACATATAGTAATCCTCGTAGAGGGCCGTCTCCTTTTCATGATGTATCGTAATTTGCGTATCGCTCCATTCTTTCTTGCCTCTTTTAATGGAAACCGTACCCGTTTGATCGCTGGTAAAATTGGTGATCGACCTTTTGTTTCCATAATCTAAGCTATAGCTAAAGGTCAATTGGGCACCCGCAATGGGTGCGCCTGTGTTGCGGTCTACCACTTGAAAATCGTGATGGGTTTCCGTCTGCGTTTCCACCAAGGCGAGATTGGTCACCTGTATTTTAGCATAGGCAAAGGTTTTGTCGCCTGTTTCCCTAGGTTCTGCCAAAATGATGTAGCTCCCATTTCCTAGAGCGGGCATCGCTATTTCAGTACTGTGCGGTTGGTAATCCTTTTCGTTTTTCAAGCTTGCCTCCCAAGAGGTGCTGGACGGCAATTTTTTAATAAACGCTAATTCCTTATCTTTTTCGTACAATTCCTCAAATGCTTCCCATTGCCTCTCGGTGATGCGATAGGCGGTAAGTTGTAGACTGTCATAATTGGTGTAGTTGACCAAAAGCCTCGAAATTTTGTCGGTGGGGATGTTTTTTTCGGCCGTAAGTTGTACGTTTTTTGCGAGAATTTGAAGTCGAAGTACTTTGCATTTTTCAGCACCCCTGCTTTCAGGGTTTTCCGTACTGATCTTTTCGCAGAGTAAGAGGGCCTCTTTCTTCTCCCAACGATGCTCCGAACCGTTTTTGGCCTCATATGCACTTCCTTGCATATTCAAAAATGCCGCTTGCTCATATGCATAAAGGCTAGATGCCAAATTCCCGTTTCCTGCCGATGCCGCATTTCGAAGGACCTCGGTATATCGTTCTTCCTTATGTTCAAAAACTGCGTTCCCATAGATGAACTGTAACCGTTGAATATCCACTTCGGCCAAAGTATACGGCATGGTAGATGGCAGATGTAGCAAA
>JBARCC010000357.1:0-1824 GCA_049793635.1 Maribacter sp.
GTATTTAATTCGTGTGCAATACCTGCGGTAATTTCCCCAAGAATGTGCAAGCGATCTGCGCGTTCGATTTGCCTTTTTGTCGCCGCCTCGCTATCCCGGATCTGCTTTCTTTCAAGCAGATTGCCCACCGCCAAACCAACGTTGTCAAGCAATACCTGTTCTTCTTCCAAAAAATCTGAAACGGTATATTCTTTAGAAGGATAGCCAACCATAATGTGCCCAGCTGCCTGATTAAACACCTTGACCGTCGAAGTTAACTGTACCATGTCTGTATGATAATGCTCGGTACTTATATGATAATCCCCAGCGAGAAGGTGAGCCTCCGCCACTTTTTCGAACTGCCATGCGCGTTTAAGACAGTACACAATCGCCTCCAAAGCGGTTTCTAGTTGATCATAATCTGAATTCACGATGATCGAAGTAACTTCGTAAAGGCAGGTCAATTCTTTCAAGCGTTCTTTAAGCTTTGCTTCAGCGGTAGTCATCATTCATAGATTTAGGTAAGTACTAAAGGTCTTATTTATTTGTTAGGAATAAAAATCGATAAGGATGGTTTGAAAAACTATAATTCGTTAAAAATGCCCTATTAACCCTTTTATTAAAATTTATTTTCCAAAATAGGAAGTACGCAGACCGCTTTCTGGACCGGGCTGACCATTTCCCACGTACACGGTTCGTTCATCAAAAAATCATAAGTAGGGCTATTGACCAACCTTAACAAAAAGAGGAGTTTTTGTGATTACCGTGACCCTTGTACGCAATGCTTCGTTTGAAATCAATTTTCAAAGAAATGACCAATTTGGAAACATCAATACGAAAATGAATTCCACAACGCTTTGCAATGTGCAGTGCCCTTTTATATTACCACCGACAACGTTGTAAAACTGCTCGAATGGTTTCCCTCACTGCCGGCATCTTCTAATTATGAAGAAAAGTGTCCACGTAGCTTCCTGTTTTTTTTCGATACCCGGTAAAGTGAGAGATACCCATTAACGTTTAATATGTCCATTTCGAAACCGATACGAATACAATACATCGGTGCCTAAAAATGCACCCTCAGTGATGATCGATTAAATTCATTAGCGAACGAATGCGCTCGCATATAAAATGAATAGCTCTATATTTACCTCCATATCAAATCATTACCAACCTATTAATTTAAAAATGATGTATAGACTATTCATAGTTTTCATGTTGGGTGCTGTGCTCACTTCTACATACGCACAAGAAAAGGATGCACCGGCAAATACGTTGACAAAAAAATTGGACAGCATAAGGCAACAGGGCCATATCAACGGTTTTTCAGTAGCGATTGTAAACCAGAATGGTACGCTATACACCCATGGTTTTGGGTTTGCAGATGTAAAGGAAAACGAGCAGTACACAGAAAATACCCTTCAAAATATTGGTTCCATTTCAAAAACGTTCATTGGTGTGGCTTTGTTGAAAGCGCAAGAACTTGGCGAGCTAAATCTTGATGACCCTATAAACAAGTATTTACCCTTTGAAGTGATCCATCCCTATTTTCCGAATGACCCTATAAGCATACGGCAGTTAGCTACCCACACTTCAGGTTTGAAAGATCCCTCGGTATATGAAAAACATGGATATGTATTGAAAGAAGCAAAGCGGCCCGGAACAAAGGTGAACTCCAATTTTCGACCTCCTGAAGACCTGGTTTCCATGCAGGCCTTTCTTGAAGCTATTTATCATCGAAAGGGAAAATGGTATAAAAAAAGTAATTTCTTAAAAAAGAAACCTGGCGAGACTTTTGAGTACTCGAACTTAGGAGCGGGATTGGCAGCGTACATCATTGAACGGGGC
>JBARCC010000358.1:0-4265 GCA_049793635.1 Maribacter sp.
TTCCTCGATATCCGCAAGCTCAACAAAAAATGTCCACATACTTAAAAAGTCGTACACATAGATCAGCTTAGGATTGTTTTCGGTCATGACATCCTCTAAAAAATTTTCGTTCATCAACCGTACGTCCGACCCCGATTCGCTCATATCGAACAAGGCTATTTCCTCATCTTGCTGCCATTCTTCGTCACAGGTGTAAAATGAAGCCATTTCATTCCCTAAGAAACCGAAAGCCTGTGTGATCGCATTGTGAAAATCCTCCAATGAGTTTTGGGCATCTATTTCTATGTCCCTAAAAATATCTTCATCTGCGTCTAAAATTATTCGGATTTTGTAAATCATACCTTATTTTTTGCGGGACGGCAAAGTTACGAAGTTTTGGCCTTTTCTCTAGGTTTTAAGGCGTCTAAAACAATATAGAATTGAACCCCGAATAATAGGGACGCCAGTACCAAATGCAACGGTTGACTCCCGAAAGGAAAGCCCATGTAGTTCATTGCAATGCCTGTGAGCACTTCTAAAAATAAGATCAACAGCACCCAATATATTTTTACATGTCCCAAACGGAGTTTGAAAATCCTAAAGGCCAAAAATAAATTTAGCAATACCACCAAAATCGAGAATGACCTATGTACATAAAACAATACTAAGGGGTCTTTTAACCATTCGTTTTTTGCATCGTAGCCCAAAATATCGATTTGTTCATCGATAAATTGCCTTACTTGAGTGCCCATCACGATTTGAACAAGGGTGAGGCCTAATGCAAGGATACCTAGGTTGAGCGTTAATGGATCGAACCGAATGTTTTTAGTATCGGTTCTGGCGACATGGACGATATAGAGGAGCATGCCTACAATGACCAGTGCCATAAACATATGAACGGTAATTTTCACGGGTTCCAATACCGAATATACTACGGTTGCCCCCAACCATGCTTGGAATAACATTCCAAAGACGACCAGCCAAGCGATTATGGGAATGCGTTTTTTCTTTTTACGATATTTTAGTGATACCGCTGCCAGAACCAGGGTTGCCAAACCGGCCAAGGCTCCCAAAAGTCGATTTATGTATTCGATCCAGGTATGCCAAGGGTTAAAAATGGCGTAATCGTGCTTTGTGTAGGGTTCCCAACGAGCAGGGTCGAAGACCTCGCCGGTCGTGAATGTTTCCCTAGAAATCGCCAAGGCCTCATCGTGAATGATTACTTGTCCTTTTTCGTAACGTTTTACAGGTTGCCACTCAAGTTCACTCTGTTCCGTAGGGGGTATGTAGTAACCAAAGCATTTGGGCCAATCTGGGCAACCCATACCACTACCTGTCATACGTACCACAGCTCCTGCAACGATGACGAGATAGACCAAGACCAGAGAAATTTTCGCAATTTTTCGAAAAGTAGCTTCCATATTAGCTTACGGTTTTAAGGCCTAGTTCTTTTGCTTTTTGATACATGAATTTTTTGGCGGCTTCATACTCATTCGGTATTTCCCCTTCCAAGATGGCTTCCTTTATGGCTTCTTTGATGATGCCTATTTCCCTTGAAGGTTTCAGATCATAGAGTACCATGATTTCTTCTCCACTTATGGGAGGTTGAAAATTGCGGATATGGTCTCGGGCCTCGACCTCTTCGATCTTTTTACGTACCTGTTGAAAATTCTCTAAGTACTTGCGTTGTTTTTTCGGGTTTTTTGTCGTGATATCGGCCTCACAAAGGGTCATTAAATCTTCTACATGGTCACCGGCATCAAATACAAGTCGTCGCACTGCCGAATCTGTGACAAAATCTTCGGATAAAACGATAGGTCTTGAACTCATCAAGACCAGTTTCTGCACCAATTTCATCTTGTCGTTCAGTGGCATTCGCAGTCTTTTGAATAGTTTATAGACCATTTTGGAACCTACGAATTCATGACCATGAAAAGTCCACCCTAATTTTTTATGGAACCTTTTTGTCGGTGCCTTACCGATGTCATGTAAAAGCGCGGCCCATCGAAGCCAGAGGTCATCGGTGGTTTTGGAAATATTATCGACTACTTCTAAGGTATGCCAAAAGTTGTCTTTATGTTTTTGCCCATCAATTTCCTCGATACCCTGTAAAGCGGTCAACTCGGGAAGAATCATGGCCAAAAGCCCAGTTTTATGTAATAGCGACAAGCCTTTTGAGGGTACTTGACAAGCCATTATTTTATGAAGTTCGTCTATAATACGCTCGTTCGATACGATTTTCAACCGATCTTTGTGTTCACTTATGGCTTGGAGGGAGGGTAAAGCGATCTGAAAGTCCAGTTGTGTGGCGAAACGCACTGCGCGCATCATCCGTAACGGATCATCTGAATAGGTGATGTTAGGTGCTAGGGGTGTTCTTAAAATTTGGTGCTTTAGGTCATCAACTCCTCCGAACGGATCCAATAAGGTGCCATAATCCCTTTTGTTCAAGGAGAGGGCCAGCGCATTAATGGTGAAATCCCTTCGCTTTTGGTCATCCTCCAAACTCCCATTTTCAACGATGGGCTTCCGGCTATTGCGTTGATAACTTTCTTTACGGGCGCCCACAAACTCAAGTTCTATGTACCCGTTTTTAATCATTGCGGTCCCAAAATTCTTAAAGACCGAAACCTGGGGCTTTTCTTTCAATTTCGATGCCACGTTTTCAGCGAGCGCTATACCGCTACCAATTGCGACAACATCGATATCCTTCGAAACGGAGCGCTTCAGCAAATAATCCCTTACAAAGCCTCCGATTACGTAACAGTCCAAGGAAAGTTCATCCGCAGCCTCTGAAATAATGTTGAAAATAGGGTTTTTTAAAGCGTTTATATGACTCTCTTGCATGTTCTTATTCTCGAATGATCTTCACATTTCCAGTATTGGATAATCGAATAATGGAAGAAGGAAAATTGTTCTGTTGATCCTGCTGCAAATTTACCACATAGTCTACACCTGATAAAATCGGCTTCCCTATATTTTGGAAACTTTTAGGAGTTGCCGCCCCAGAACTGTTGGCAGAGGTGGCTACGATCGGTTTTTTGAATTTCCCAATAAGGTAGGTGCAAAATTTATCGGTAGCGACCCTTATGGCCAGGGTATTGTCTGAGGCGATTACGTTTTTGGCGACCCCCTTCGGCTCATCGTAAATGATGGTCGTAGGTTTTGTGGAAAGGTCCATGATATCATAAGCGAGCTCTGGTACTTGTGTTACATGTTTTTCTAACATGGCATCGTTCGCTACAAGGCAAATCAGCCCCATGCTACTGTCGCGTTGTTTTAATGTAAGCAGCTTGGCTACGGCTAGTTCATTGGTTGCATCACAGCCAATTCCCCAAACCGTATCGGTAGGGTAGAGGATAAGACCTCCCTTTTCCAGAATTTCGATGCATTTGTTAATTTCATCGGTGAGCGAGGTTTGTTTTTCACTACTCATAATTACGTATGGTTTGACGGTGCTTTAACGATTTTCCCAAAGGAAGACCGATGAGGATGCGATAGAATAAGGGAAAATATTTCGGTTTTACGATGCTCGTGAGTCCATACCGGAATATAAAAAAGACACGAAGTGCTTGATAGTGCAGGTATCCGTAATGTTTTCTGATTACATAGAACATAGAGGTCTTAAGTTCTATTTTGGTGGCGATGGGCATGCCGGTCTTACGGATGCTCATGCCTTGGTAGTGCACGTAGGATGCCGAGGGGATAAAAAACGTTTTTTTATTGTTTTTCTTGAGCCGGTACGAAACGTCGCTTTCTTCGAAATAAAGAAAAATATTGGTATCGAAGCCTCCAATGGCATTGAAATCGATGGCCCTAAAAAACATAAAACTACCATTTACATAATCTACTTCAAGAGGTGTGGAGTAGGTCTTTTTTCTGTTCGGTTTTGAAAAAAATAATTCCATGAATTTTTTTCCGAAAACTTCCCTGGCAAAATTGGTGAAATGGTCAAAGCTAACTTCTGCATTTAAGTGTTCATTGTAAATCTGCGCACCGCAAACCCCTGCCAGTAGGTTTTTTTCCATAAACGTATAGCAAATACCCAATGCATCGTTCTGTAGTAAGGTGTCGTTGTTCAAAAAGAGATAATAACTCCCCTTTGCGAATTGTACACCGTGCATGTTACCACCACCAAAGCCGGTATTGAATCGGCTACGAACGAGGTTGATTTTATCGTTTTTGCGCTGTTCTACAAACAGTGCCAAGCGTTTATAATCCTCTTGTGACGAATCGTTATCCACAATGATCAGTTCATAAGACAAATGATCAGTCGTCATATGTAC